>RQOI01000226.1 GCA_003854995.1 Candidatus Zhuqueibacterota bacterium | reverse complement strand
TCGCCGAGCCAGCGCATGAGGCTCTCGTACCAGATGCCCAGGGTCATCACATTATAGCCGGACAGATCGAAATCCTGTCGCCACTGCAAGGGCGCCTGCGCATCGAGGAAGGCGTTGCCGTCGCGCACCTCGATGGCGAGCGGGTGGCCGATGTGGCCCTCTGCCAGGATCTTTTTTATTGCCGCATCGATTTTAAGGGTGAACGGTGACGGCACGAGTTGGGCGACGAGGTGCGGTTTGGCCTGCGCGGCGTCCGCCATCTGCCGCGCTTCCGCCGCATTCATCGCCATGCGCGCCTCGCACAGCACATGTTTATCATATTCGAGCGCCAGCAGCGTCGCCGGAGCGTGCAGATAAGGCCACGTGCCGATGACGATGGCATTGATGTCATCGTCATAGATCACATCCTGCCACTCCTTGTAGACGCGCGGAATGTTGAATGTTGTGGCAACCAGCTCAGCCGATTCTTTGCTGCGATTGCACACGCTGATGATCTTGACGCCTTCGAGCGCCTGCAGACCCGGTATATGTCGCGTCCTGGTGTTCTCGCCGGCGCCAATGATGCCGATGCGAATGGTTTCCTTTCTCATGCGTCATCCTCTTACGGAAGTGAGAATTGAATGTATTTAATCGAACGTCCGGCGGCCAGGTGACGCTTTTCATAAAATGTCATGATGCCGAGCTCCTCCGTTGCGTCATCCGCGTGCACCGCCGCGATCTTTTGATGGATGGTGCATCCATAGTCTGCAATGGTGGCGAGGGAAAACTCATAGAGCGCCTCATCATCGGTCTTGACGTTGATGCGGGCGTCGGGCCGGCATATTTTCTTATACACCTCGAGATAGCGCGCTGCGGTCATTCGTTTGCGCGGTTTTTGTGGATAGGGATCGGGAAAGGGGATCCAGATCTCTGCGATATCGTCCGGCGCAAAGATGTCAGTCAGATCCAAAGCGTTTGCCCGGATGAAAAAGACGTTGCTCAGGCTTTTTTGCATCGCCTGGGTGGCGGCGGCCCACAGGCGCGCGCTTTTCAGGTCGATGCCGATATAATTGCGCTCGGGATGCTGTTGCGCGAGCGCCAGCGTGTAATCGCCTTTGCCGCAACCCAATTCCAACGTCATCGGCCGGCCATTTTTGAAAATAGTGTGCCACTGACCTTTCAGTTCGGCGCCGGCATGCGAGACATTGGGAAATGTCTTGACCTCTGCGATACGTTCGAGTTTCTTCTTTGCCATGAATGATGCAATAAATTTCCAATTTTCAGCATGCGCGCGAGGATATGACTGGGGCGTGTGCCCATCCTCGGTGCCAGGTTGTACTTTACTAACTTAAAACATGGGAGTCAAGAAAAAGGCGGCGGCAGCGCCGGAAAAATGCAGGGCCGGAAAAAATCCGGCCCTTTGCAGGCAGCGGAATTTTGTGCTAATTCTCTTTCTGGTTCTTCAGCATGCGAGTGCCGATGAAGTAATAGATCACCAGGGCAATGCCGCCGAACAGAAACATGAGGGCAAAGAGCGCGGTTTCATCGTCCATGCCAAGATTGACGGCGCGCGAGATGAAAAAGGCGAGGCCCACCGCGATGAGCACCATGCCCCATTTCAGCGATGATGGCACCGCGTAGGCGAGCTTGTCCGCAAAGAGGTATTTGAGATTCTCATTGATCTCGCCCTTTTCAATCAAAATCCGTCTGGTCCGATTCTCGGCAGCGATCTTGACAATGTAGGCGATGACGCCGAAAAGCACGATCGGGACAAAAATGCCATGATCCATGTGATATCCTTTCTATTTAATTTGTGCGTTCTGATCTATATGACAGGTGGATGAAAAAAATGTTGCATAGTTTGTTAAAAATTTGTATGCAACTATATCAGATTTGAACTGTCTATTGAAATAAATGGATTTCGAAGAAAAACAACTTGTACAGCGCGTTCTTGCCGGTGAAGCAAAAGCGTTCAGAGAGTTCATTGACCGTTACAAGAGACTTGTGGCGCACATTGTCTTTCGTATGGTGGCAAATTTTTCCGACAGAGAAGATGTCTGCCAGGACGTTTTTGTCAAGGCCTATGAAAACCTGCAGGGATTTCAATTCCAGAGCAAACTGTCGACCTGGCTGGCGCGCATTGCCTATAATACATGCGTGAACTATCTGGCAAAGAAGCGCCCGCCGCTCCTGGAGGACAGGCAGGAGGCCGATGTCACTGTTGAGAGTCTGGCAGCCGATATCGAAACTCCCTATGACGACGCGGCGGATTCCGATGTGAGTCGGCTGCTGCATGCACAGGTGCAAGCCTTGCCGGTCCTGTACAGGACAATCGTGACGCTCTTTCATCTCGAGGGGATGAAATACGCAGAGATCGGCCACATTTTGGCACTGCCGGACGGGACGGTCAAGAGCTATCTGTTTCGCGCGCGCAAGATGTTGCGAGAAAAGTTGGTGGTGTTGCAAGAGGATGTTTTATGATGATGAACCATTTGAATGATGACACAATGCAGGATTACCTGGACGGCAATATCTCCGCCAGGGAGAGGGAGGAGGTGCGGCAGCACCTGGAAGAGTGCGAGCAGTGTCGTGACCTGCTGGCGTCCTACCAGGACGTCTTTGCCGCTCTGGAAAGAGAGCCGGATTTTGAACTGCCGAAGAATTTCACCCGCAAAGTGATCCGCCAGACACACAAGCGCGCCATTGGCTCGCTGCAATTTGGCCTGCTGCAGATATTTTTCATCCTTGCCGCGGCCATCGCGGTCATCAATGTCGTTCTCACCTATGTCCAGGTCGATACGTTCACCGCCACAGCCAAGACGACGGCGGACGCGTTCAAGGACCTTGCGCAGCAGCTGGGCGTGCCCATGCAAAGCGCCCTCACTAAAATTCACTTTAACGGATTTTTTATCGTGATCTTGCTCGTCGGATTTGTCGGACTCTACCTGCTGGATCGATTTCTGTTGCAGCCCCGATTCAAGCCGGTCGCTGATCAGTGAAACGGCCGCCGCCGAACGAGCCAATATCCTCACCCTGTGCCGCTGCCGGCACTCATCTACCCGCTTAAATCTGTGGCCTTTAAGAACCTGTACGGAATACGCAGTCGTCGTTGTCTGCACTTTGCCGGTGCGGTTGATATATAGTAGCTATGAAATGAAAGTGCACAAGCGCATGATTTGGCTCTTTTATACCCTGGTCGAAATATTCATCTGGAATTGTCCCGTGCGAGCCGCACTCGTCGGCGAACGCCCTGTTTTGCACATGGCTGCCAGCATTTTGAACGACATGCTCTGGCTGCCGCTGGCCATCACTCTGCCCGTCTATATCATTCTGCTCTATCGCAGACTCTTCCGGGGACAGATTGTGCGCGACATCAGCACCTTTTTATTTGTCGTCTTGTGCGTGACCATGCTCGCCAATATCGAGCTGCTGTTTCGACTTCAATTCGTCTTTCTCTCTGTTTTTTTTGTCTTGTGGGCCGCATACATCCGCAAATCCCGCACTGTCAGCATAGAGCTGGCTTTTTTTTCGCTCGCTCTTTGCGGCATGATCATGCATTATAGGGCGCAGCTGCTCCCATCTTTTGCGGCATCACCACCGGGGCTCAGCATCATGTCCTTCAATATCAACACCAGGGCTGCCCTGGATGACGAGCGCACCGTCCAATTCATCCGCAAGCGTTTTCCGGATATCGTCTGCCTGCAGGAAGTGACCATGCACGATCAACGCATCATCTTGCAGAAATTGGGCGACCTTTACCCATTTTATTTGGCCCCGGCACGAGGTTTTGGCAGAAATGATGTCATGATTCTGTCACGAAAAGAGATTTTGTACGGCGATCACATCCCTCTGAAAACAAAGTCCCAGCATGCGGTCAATCATGCTGTCATCCGCTATGATGACCGCCATATCAATGTGATCAACTGTCATCTTCATCATGCCTATCGATACCTCGGCGAGCTTTTCACTGCACCGGATGCTGCCGGCACTTATCAGATGCTTTCAGACGCTTTCAGTCAGCAACAGGAACAGGCCCAGGCGTTGATTGCTTATGCCAGGACGCTGAATGGTCCGACGATTCTCACCGGTGATTTCAATGATACGCCGAACGGCACTGTTTACCGCCTGTTTGATCGCTCTTTCGATAACGCTTTCGCTGCAGCAGGCTGGGGCTTGGGTGCGACCTTTGGCAAATGGAACATACAGACCAAGCTGCCCGACGCCTTGGCTGGCTTTGCTTTCAACAGCTTTCGCATCGACCATGTTTTTCTCTCGCGTGAATTCGAGATTTTGACGGCACAGCTGCACGCGATTGGCGCGTTTGATCATGTCCCCCAGATCATCACTGTTGTTCTGAAATGAAACCGATCCCCCCTTGGTCGCTAAATGATCGTCGAACACAAATGGCTGAGCTGCTCGAGCTAGTCGATCAGCGTGAAAATTTCGGCCAAATCTTTTTTCTTTCGTCGCCCGGGCTCGCCATCAGGGAGTCCCAGCGCGACCGCGGTCATGAGCTCGAACGGCGCCTCTATGCCGAGCGTCTGCTCCAACTCTGCACGCGCCACCATCAGGCCACTGAGCCAGCATGCCCCATAGCCCATTTCGACCGCTGAGAGCAAAAGGTTTTCAACGGCTGCGCCCAGGCTCTGAATGTTCGGGCGCTGACGCATCTCGTCGATTCGGTCGTGCGGAATCAACTCGTCGGCAATCGCCTCATACGGCTCTGCGGCAATAAAAATGACCACAGGCGCTTTTTCAAAAATAGTGGAAAAATAATCGACTGTCTTGGTCACATTGGTCTTGTCACCCTCAAAGACCGCATGCACCTTTTTATGAACCATCTGCGCAATGTCGGCTATCTTTTCCTTCTTCGTCACAACGATAAAGTGCCACGGCTGCGAATTGTTCACGCTCGGCGCCAGGCTGGCTCGCCGAACGAGCTCTTTGATATCTGTGAGGGGAATGGGATCTGGTTTGAACTTGCGAATGCTGCGTCTGTTTTCGATGGCTGTCCTGATATCCATGGTTATCTCCCAATTTGTTGCATGTTTTTCTTCAGGTATAATCCGTTTTCAGCCCATAAAATTCCGCGTTTTTCAATTTCATCCGCATCCGACAGCTCATTTTCATCCTTGTGTTTCAAGTTGAATTTTCATATTATGTTTAAAATGATCCGTTGAAAGGTCATGCATGTCTTTATTTGCAAAATTCCTCGTTCTCATCCTCACCTTGACAGGCGTCGCAGCGAACCTCTTTTCAGCCGAGGACTATGAGAATTCTTTACGCGAAGGGATTCGTCTGTTCAAAGCTGACCTGTGGCGAGAGGCGGAACGGGCTTTTCGCGATTTGCAGAAGGACCATCCGGATAGTTTGATCGTGCTCTCCTATCTGGGTAGAATCAATGTCATGCAGCAAGAGTGGGCGGATGCCAGGGATTGGTTCAATGACATCGTCGAGCTGGACAACGAGGATGTCGAAGCGCACTATTATCTCGGCATCTGCTATCGGGAGACTGGAAAATACAAGGCCTTTGTGCTGCAATCGCGAGACTGGCGCCGCGCGGAGCGCCACTTTGCCCGCGTCATCGAGCTCGCCGGTCCGTACAAAGATGTTTATTATCACTTTGCGTTATTAAAAAAGTACTGGAAAGATTATGATCAGGCCGTTGACCTGGCAGAGCAGCAACTGCTGCATGCTCCTGATGAAAAGAGCTGGGCCGGTGTCCACCGTTTTTATGAATCTTTTCTGTTCAACGAGCCGAAAGAGTTTCATGCGTGGGCCGCGGGTAGGGTCGGCGATCGAAATTCTCTCTATCTGGGAGAGAGCCATCGACATCGGAAAGAGTTCCTCGCCGCAGAGTCTCTCTTTCAGCGGCTGTCCGGAACGACCACTTCCGACATGCGGGTCCCGCTGGGCATCGCACAGGCAAAAGTGAAATACCAGCTGGGACAGCAGGATTCCTGTCAGTACTATTATGAGAAAGCCCTCCGGAGCATCCGCAGCACTGTGGACGCTGAGCTGATGTTCGAGGATGTCAAGTTTATTTTGTCGGATGCAGAGTGGTTGCACTATCGCGATCTCCGCAGCGTTGAGGATAAGCAAGAATTTTTCATAAAGATGTGGCTGGGTCGGAATCCGATGCCGGCATCGCAGATGAACTATCGAATGGTCGAGCATGTGCGGCGCGTCATCGCGGCGGAGCAAGACTATTATTTCGACGGTGTGCGTTCGCAGGTGAATAATCCCGACAAGTTGAATTATTTATCATTTCCTCGCATTTTTGAGTTGAATGACAAGTACAATGATAAAGGACTTGTCTATATCCGACATGGAGAGCCCGATGACCGCGCCTTTCACGTCGAGGGTGGCGCGCCCTTGAATGAAACATGGGTCTACTATCCCCGCGGCCAGTTGAATAAAAAGCTGATCTTTCATTTTTGGCAGGATGACACGCAGGCCGGCAACAATTGGCGTTTCATCCCGTCCATCCCTCAGTATATGGCGGAAAGCCGTTTGAACATGGACCCGATTTTCGGTCGATTGTACACCGCCAATAGCCTGGAGGCGATCTCTATCGATCACGAGATGAAGCAGCAGTCTCAGGCGCTGGTGCAGATCGGCATGGATACGGATCAACATTCCTGGAGCAAACAGCTCCGCTCGATATTCTTCCCGTTTTATATGGCCACCTTTCGGGAAGGACCCGATGTATCCAGGTGTGAATTGTACTTTTCCCTGGTTAAAGACGATGTGTTGCCGGAGAATGCGCCCTATACCATGCAGGATAGCGTCAGCCTCAACTTTGCTGTCTTTGACATGTCGCTCGATCCGCTCGTGCAGGTGCATCAGAATGTGCAAATAGGGCATATCGCCGAGACAGCCGAATCAATGGATTTCTGGCCATCGCAATTTGATTTCACCGGCCCGCCGGGAGAGTATCAGGTCGCTTTGGATATTCGCACGCCGAATGATGAGGCGATCGGCGGCTATAAATTCCGCATGAATGTCTCTGACTATGCCGAAGAAAAAATAAAGATGAGCGGCCTGGTGCTGGCAAAATCCATTCGTCCGGCGCAGCAGCAGGATTTGTTCTATAAGAACGGCTTGACCGTGATACCCAATCCCGGCAAGCTGTTTGATCGAAATAATCCTGTTCATATCTATTTCGAACTCTATAACCTGGACGCCGGGATGAACAGAAGAGAGGATTTTGTCGTCCGCTACAATGTCCGTTTGCTCGAGGAGCGAACAAAAGGCATTATCAAAAAAATTGGTCGAATTTTCCGCAATCCGCAACCCTCCATATCGAACCAGCTGGAACGCGAAAGCAGCGCGCCGACATCGATCGAGTATATTGCGCTCGATCTCGGCAAAAACGTACCTGGCATTTACGAACTGGGCGTCACCGCATTCGTGTCGGGAAAAGGCGACTCGGCCGCGCGCAAAATTAATTTCGAGCTGCAATGAATGACGCATTGGGCATTGGCATTATCGGCGCCGGCAACGTCGCTTTGAGTCATGTCATCGGCTGGCAGCAGACGGACGGCGCGCAGCCCATCGCCATTTGCCGGCGCGATGCAGCACGGGTGCGAACATTCGCCGAGCCATTTCACCTGGACTGGGAGACAGACTATCATCGCCTGTTGTGGCGCGAGGACATCGATGTCGTGGATATCATCCTGCCGTCGGGACTGCACGCGGAGGTCGGCATCGAGGCGGCCAGGGCCGGCAAGCACGTCGTCGTTGAAAAACCGATCGATGTGACCTTGCAGAGAGCGGATGATTTGATCGCTGCCTGCAAGGAGAACAATGTCACACTTGCCGTCATCAGTCAGTATCGTTTCATGGACGGCATGCGAAAAATGTACAAGATTCTTGCCGCTGATCGTCTGGGACAGCTCATCCAGGGGGATGCGTATATCAAATGGTTCCGGCCGCAGGCCTACTATGACAGCGCTGCCTGGCGCGGCACCTGGGCGCTGGATGGCGGCGGCGCGTTCATCAATCAGGGCATCCATTTTATCGATTTGCTCATCTCGGCCATGGGGCCGGTGAAATCCGTCTATGCCAAGACCGGGACGCTGGCGCACGACGTCGAGGTTGAAGATACAGGGATTGCTCTGCTCGAGTTTCAAAACGGCGGACTGGGAGTCATCGAGGCATCAACCGCGATGTTTCCGGGGATGCCGGCGCGACTCGATATCCATGGGACAAACGGGACGCTCAGCATTGTGGGCGACAAGATGGTCTTCCTGCATGTCAAAGGCTGCGATCCCGAGACAACAGCGGATGCGGATGCCGGCAGCGCTGCTGATCCGACCGATATTGATGTCACGCCATTTGTGCGCCAGTTCACGGATATCGTCGATGCTATCCGCGCCGGGCGACAGCCCATGGTCAGCGGCGAGGTCGCCCGGCAGCCGCTGCAGTTGATTCTGGCGATATACGAGTGCGCGCGCACCGGGCACGAGATTTATTTTTGACACGTCATTACGAACAATAAACTTGAGGGCCTATGGTCGAGCGCGATGTCATCACTGCCTATTTGAATGATTATATGAAAATAGATGAATTCAACGATTACGGTCCACAAGGACTGCAGGTCGAGGGTAAAGAGACCGTTGCCAAGATCGTCACCGGCGTATCAGCGTCGGTGCAATTTTTCGAAAAAGCGGCTGACGCGGGCGCCGATATGATCATTGTTCATCATGGACTGTTATGGGATCGAGAGACGCCGATCATCAAGGGCGGCTTTAAGAGACGGCTTACGACGCTCTTGCGCCATGAGATGACGCTGCTCGCCTACCATCTGCCGCTCGATAAACATCCGGACATCGGCAATAACGCCCTCGCTGCCAGGGCTCTGGCGATGAGCGATATGGAAGAGTTTGCGGGTGTAGGGTGCATGGGAGCCATCAAATCGTGTTCTGTCGATCTCCTCGTGCGCAAGGTCAAAAAACTCTATGGCCGCGAGCCGCTGCTTTTCGACTACGGCCCGGAACGAATCGAGCGCGTCGGCATCTGCTCCGGCGGCGCCGAACGCTCCATCGTCGAGGCCATTGATCGTCATCTGGATGCCTTCATCACCGGTTCTGCCGGCGAACCGACCATGCATCTGGCCAAAGAAGGGGGCATCCATTTCATCTCTGCCGGCCACTATGCGACCGAACGGCTCGGCATCCGGGCGCTGGGTGAGCATGTGGCAAAGAAATTCAAGGTGGCGGTTGAGTTCATCGATATTCCGAATCCCCTTTGACTTGCCTCTAACGTGCCTGGCACCTTTTAAGGGAATATTTTTTTTGTATTTGTATGCATTCGAAAAGGTGCCAGGCAAGTGAAAATTGAAATTAATCTTGTATTTTAGCGCCGTGAGTCTTAAATTTAATGGCTTGCACGAAAAGTTGCATTGGAGAGTTGTTCCCCCGTTTAGTCGATAAATGGCGGGGATTTTTAATATTATCGCGCCCCGTGAACGTGGTCATCTCTTTTTTGTCCATTCTGGTCGCTATCGTTATTTGCGGATGGGACAAGTGGGAGAGTGCCTTATTTGCCTGTTTGACCGGCGCATGCATGACCGCCGCAGCGAATGCCATAAATGATGTCTATGACCTTGAGATTGATCGAATAAATCGACCTTATCGACCACTTCCCAAAGGTTTGATCACCCCAAAAGAAGCATCCATTTTTTCGATTATTTTCTTTCTCTTGGGGGTGGTGAGCAGTGCATTGATCAATGAAAAGACCCTGGTCATTGCGGTCATTTTTGCCGTGCTGCTCTATCTCTACAGCGCCTCGCTGAAACGCAAGGTGCTCATCGGCAATGTGACCGTCAGCCTGGCGACGGCATTCGCATTCATCTTCGGCGGCGTGGCTGTCGGGGGAGTGCAGGATGCACTCTTTCCCGCACTTTTTGCTTTCCTCATACATTTTGGGCGCGAAATCATCAAAGACATGGAAGATGTCGATGGAGATGCGCGGGATGGCGCACGGACCATGCCGATTCGCTACGGCATGCGGCCGGCCAAAATAATGGTGACGATCCTGTTGATGGCGTTGATTCTCATCACCCAGGCGCCCTTTCTTTTCGGCATCTATGGGACATGGTATCTGGTTGTCGTCAACCTGGGCGTCAATACCGTGCTGTTGACGACCATCTTTTCCATGTGGATGAAACCGGTTCGCTCAAATTATCGCCTGTTAAGCGCCCTTCTCAAGGCGGACATGCTGGTTGGCTTGACAGCGATCTATATCGGACGATATTGAAGGAGATGAAGAGAAAGACGCAGGCGAGCTGCGAAAAAAGGTGACTCTCTAGCTCTGTCTGTGCCCCCTCTCATAAAACGATGCGCGCACTCGTACAACGCGTACAGAAAGGTTCGGTGGCTGTCGGCGATGAGATCGTTGGCCGCATCGGGCCGGGACTCGTCATTTTGCTCGGCGTGCGAAACGGGGACGATGAGACTGCGGCAGCTTATCTGGCCAATAAAATTGTCAATCTTCGCATATTTCAGGATGAAAACGAAAAGTTTGATCGTTCAGCGCTGGCTGTCGGCGCAGAATTGCTGGCCATTTCGCAGTTCACGCTCTATGCGGACACAACACGTGGCCGTCGCCCGGGATTTTCCGATGCAGCGCCGCCGCCAGTGTCGATCCCGTTGTATGAAAAATTTGTCGAGTTCTTGCGGGAGAGCAATCTCACCGTGCAAACCGGTGTGTTTGGCGCCCACATGATCGTGGAAATCATCAATGACGGCCCCGTGACCATCCTGCTGGACAGCGAGGAAAAGCGCAAGACATGAACGATCTGCATGAGAGAATGTATTCGCAAAAACTGATCCTCGCGTCGCAATCGCCGCGTCGAGCTCAATTGTTGCGCCTCGTGGGCTTTGAGTTCGATATCATGCCCAGTTCCATAGATGAAAGCGAGATTGTCGACAGCGATCCGGCGTGTCACGTGCGGGCGCTGTCACTTGCCAAGGCGATGAGCGTCGGCGCCAGGGTGGCAAAGGGCATCATCGTCGGTTCTGATACGGTCGTCATTCTGGACGACGAAATACTGGGCAAACCAAGAGATGAGGTCGAGGCGAAGGACATGCTGCATCGCCTGGCAGGCCGAACGCATCAAGTCTATACCGGCTTTACGCTCCTGGAAAAACCGACGAACCGGCAGATCAGCGATTACGACATGACCAGAGTGCATTTTCGCGACCTGGCCGATTGGGAGATCGATCGCTATGTCGCCACCCAAAATCCAATGGACAAGGCCGGCGCCTATGGCATCCAGGACCAGAGCGCTGTCTTTGCCGATCGGATCGAAGGCTGCTTTTACAATGTGGTGGGATTTCCATTGAGCAAGTTTTACACGGCGATGATCAAATTCATCGCGGACAGCCAAGGATGAGGCGAGGTGTGCAGCTGCAAGACAAAAAACGGGTCTACTTTCTCGCCATCTGCGGCACGGCCATGGCGTCGCTGGCCGCGATGATGAAGGCGCAGGGCCACGATGTGTACGGCTCGGACGAAGACGTCTATCCGCCGATGAGCGATTTTTTGGCCGAACAAAAGATACCCGTGTTCAGTGGATTCCAGAGCAAAAATCTCACCCCGGCGCCTGACCTGGTTGTGGTCGGCAATGTCATCTCGCGCGGTAACGTGGAAATTGAGGAGATCCTCAATCGACATATTCCGTACATCTCTCTGCCCGATGCGTTGCGCGAATTCGTCATTCGTGGCAAGCGCTCCATCGTCGTCACCGGAACGCATGGCAAAACGACGACGACGGCGATGCTCGCCTGGGTATTCGAGTGCGCCGGACGAAAGCCGGGCTTTATGATCGGTGGCCTTCCGACTGATTTCGGCCGCGGTTTTCAGCTGGGCGAGGGCGAAGACTTTATCGTCGAGGGCGACGAATACGATTCGGCCTATTTCGACAAGGTGGCCAAATTTTTACGCTATATTCCGGATATCGGCGTCATCAATGCCATCGAGTACGATCATGCGGATATCTATGGTTCGCTCGCCGAGATCAAATTGGCCTTTCAGCGATTTGTGAATCTCATTCCGCAAAGCGGTTTTTTAGTCGCATGTAAGGAGGATGAGAATGCCATGCAGGTATCGCAGTGGGCGTTCTGCCCGGTTGCAACTTTTGGCTCAGCGACAGGGGCTGATTGGAGAGCCGTGAATATCTCGACTTGCGCACGCGCCACCACATTTGATGTCATGCATCACGACGACCTCTGGGGACGTGCGACGATCAAGCTGCCCGGCCTGCATAATATTCGCAACGCCCTCGCCGCCATGGCTGTAGCGGATTTTGTCGGCATTGCCAGAGATGATATCCTCAGGGCGTTGGCCGATTTCAACGGCGTCAAAAGACGATTGGAACTTGTATTCACAATCAATGGTATTGATGTTTATGACGATTTCGGTCATCATCCAACGGCGGTTCGAGAGACCCTGACAGCCCTGCGCGCCCAATATCCGAACCGGCGACTGTGGGCGCTTTATGAGCCGCGCTCAGCCACCAGTCGAAGGAATGTGTTTCAGCGTGCGTTTGTCGAATCGTTCGATGCCGCGGATATCATTCTGGTGGCGCCGGTGCATCGGCCCGACAAAGCGCCGCCAGATCAGCTGTTTTCGGCGCAAAAGCTTGCAGAGGATTTGAGCGCCAAAGGCAAAATCAGCAAGCAGCTTTCCGTCGAAGAGATTGTCACTTTTGCGAAAGAGAATGCCGGCCAAGATGACATCATCGTCACCTTTAGTAACGGTCCTTTTGCCGGAATTCATGCCAAACTTTTAGACTGCTTACGATAATACCCATAAATTAAAGGAATTGATCATGGAAGAACAAAAGAGTGAGAGACCGAGAGGCGAGCACCGGGGACGATCCGGTGGACGGCCTGGCGGGAGACCCGGAGGACGATCCGGTGGACGTCACAATGGTCACTACCAACGTGACCGAGGCGAGCGGAATCCCAAAATAGATGCCCTCGTAAAACAGATCAGGGAAGAGCTGGTGGATTCAATCGAGCCGATCGTCATCCCCGAGCTGAATGCGTTTGAACGAAAACTTGTGCATCGGCAGTTTGATAGCAACTCGGATATCGTCACCAAAACTTATCGATTGGGGGATGATGATTATGAATTGCGCGTCTATCCGGTGGGTAACTTGAAACGCTTCGCGCAGAAAAAAGCGGACGAAGCGATCGCCACACGCGCCAAGGTTGTCTTGCCGCATATGAGCAATTACGAACGCTTTGTGGTGCACGACTATCTCAAGAATGTCGACAATATCAAGACCACAAGCGTCGGCGAAGAGGATGACCGGCACATTGAAATCGAGCCGGAAGTTTTTGGCCGCGGCTTGAAGCGCATCATCAAAAAGATAAAGCTGTTCTAGTCAAAGTAGATTGGATTGGTAAAACAATGAAAGGTATGATCTCCAATGCATGTTTCCAGTTCCAGTCGAATATAACCCGGCTGCGGACAATATTTTAGAGCGACATTTTCTGTAAATCTATACAAACCCGAAGGATGATCAATTCGCCTTCGGGTTTCTTTTTTTTCAGCGATGTCGCCGATGATGAGCGATAAAGCGCGCACATCACCATAGCTCGGAGAAGAGCAGACATCAATTCGAACGCAGCCGTCAGGCGCATGCACCGAGCCACCGACGGCTGATGGCGTGAAAGCCATCGCCGCCATCGGCCCGTCCGTGACGATCGCATGCCCCTCTCGCAGGCCGTTGACAATCGCATCCAGGGACAATTCTCCGCCCACATAGACGCCGGTGCGGCACATGCCGAAAACTTCCAAGGGTCCTTCCCGCATGGTCAGATGCGGCGTGCCGATTTGCCGGAAACGGTTGAAATTGCCGTGCGCATCTGTGCCGGCGATGAGAGTGATTTTATGCCCGTGCAGGAGCAGCTCGATCCATTTTGGCAGGCCAAATTCTAAAAAATGTCCCTTATCGCCATTCCAGAATTGACAGCCGTGCAACGCAGCGTGTTTTAAATCGCGGTCACTCCACATGCCGCGCCTGATGAGCAGCTTTTGCACGAAAGGCGGATCGACGAGCGGGTGTGCGGCAAACGCGAGCGCTGAGCCCTCCAGCCTGGAGAGCACATCCGGTATAGTGTGTTGCGGCCGGGTGTGAAACCATCTTTCCGCGCTGTCTCCGGCGCCGCTGAAAAAGGCGCGGTTATTCAACAGTAAAAAATGCACGTTGCGGTTTTTTACATTGCCGACAGATAGCTCTTCGCCGGGGAGGATGACGACATTCGCATTCGTTTCATTCAGACGTCTGACCTGCTCCCATAGCATTTTCCACTTGGGCCTCTCCGGATCATTGATGAGATAGTTATCCAGTGAATCATCCAGATCATAGGAATGATCTGTCACTGCGAAAAAATCCAGTTCGAGCGCATACGCCATGGCGCTGCTCACCGCAAAGGGTGCGCCGAATTCGACCTGGTCGCTGGTGAGGTGACTGTGCGTGTGCAGATCGCCCCATACCCAGCCATCCAGGCGAGGCCGTGGATGTGGATCAATGATCACGTCAAAGGGTGCGTGCGAAGTGAGTTTATAATTGTCATTGACGCACTTTATCTGTTTTTTGCCCGAATAGAGGATGGTGACGTCGATTTTAACTTTGCCTGAAAGTTGTTCGACATCGCATGGCAGGATTTCATACCACAGGGCTTTGGAAATGGCCAGATTTTTAAAATTTTTTTGCAGCAAAAGCGTGCGGTCCTGCTCGCCGACAAGGTGAATGGCGATCTCGTGCAACAGGATTGGATAGCGATGCGCATCCTTGATACAGACGAGGACCGGCAGCTTTCTCCCCGGGCCAACGCGATGCGGCATGTCCGCTACAATCTCCGGTTCGCGTTTGAAATAGCGGCTGTATAAATTCCAGATGCGATGGTGGATTTCTGCATACAACAGGAATGCAATGAGATGCACCATCCACGTGTTGTCAGATTCGATCGTCATGTTTTTTCATTATCTCTGCCGCAATGGCCGATGCCGGCCTGCTGTCGAATTTCCTTTTTTCCATCCTTTTTCGAATGTATTTGTTCCACCAGTAGCGCGATTTCGCAATGAAACTCAGCCAAAAGTACTCGTCCGCTTTGTGATGAAAAGAAGGGTCGAAATAGCAATTCAGATGACATCCATGGCAAAAGTTAAACCGTCCCTGCTCCTTTTGATAATATGCCCAGACAGCGGAATGGCGTATCTTCATCAGGGTGCTGAGACCGAGATCCTCGGCACTCTCGTGCAAAGCTATCTTGAGCTGCTGAAAATGAAAGCACGGCAACACCACTTTATTATCCGGCGAGATCACAATGGCCGCATCCAGAACGCGGCATCTGGGTGCGCTCGTGTTGTTGCCGCCATTACGACGCAGATGATGGAACGCCTTGTTCACATAAACAAAAGGCTGCGAGGAATATCTTTCAATGGCGCCCAAAAGCCCGATGTCCGGCCGAGATACACTGGTCGCGAATGCCGGGTTGACGAGCAGTATCAGGCCGAGCGTCCGCGCAAACTCGGCCAAGGGTGCGAGGTGGTCGATATTTTTACTGGTCACCGTGAACAGCAAATCGGGCGCTTCGCCCAAT
The DNA here is from genome assembly GCA_003854995.1 of Candidatus Zhuqueibacterota bacterium. Lineage (GTDB taxonomy): Bacteria > Zhuqueibacterota > Zhuqueibacteria > Residuimicrobiales > Krinioviventaceae > Kriniovivens. The sequence goes on along the minus strand of RQOI01000226.1, from coordinate 1,640 downwards.
TCTCTCGCCCTGTCGATGCTTTGCATGACGCATTCGAAAGAGTCTCTCCCACGCATGGCATCATGCTTTGTCGCGCTCAGGCCGTCCAGGGAGAAATGCAGAAAATCGATCAAGCCCCGCAGGTCTGCCGCGACCTGTGTGTAGCGGAGGCAATTCGTCGTTATCGACGTTTTGTACTTGAGACGTTTGGCTTCCTGCAGCATCTGCGGCAGCTGCTCATGCAGCAATGGTTCACCGCCGGTGAAATCGACAAACCTGGCGCCTATTTCTCGAGCATCGCGCAGATTTTTCACGACATCGGATAGCCGGGCATCGCTGCGCTCGTCTGCCCGGTTTTTCCAGATATCACAGAACGTGCACGCGCAGTTGCAGCGATCCGTAATGTAATAGTGCAGCAGGATAGGGGATAGCAGCGTGAACAATCCGTTACGCATTCTTGATCTTTGCTCCTTTCCAGGTCACGCGACGATCAAAAAGCATTGATATCGGCAACAGGAGCGAAGAAAGAATGTAGTAAGGTTCGTAAATGATCACTTTCGAAGCGGAGCGAGATTCTCCGAGAAGCACGCCGCTGGCTCGAAAGAGGAAAATGTCCACCCCACATTTGATGAGCAGCGTGACAATGGCGAGCGCGGCTGAGCAAAACAGAGAAACGAGTAGCGAGACATGGAGAGCCCAGACCGTGATCATGATCCACCAGCAGAACGGCCGGGCGTCGACAATTCCCGTGCTCCATCGTTTGCGCTGAGCATAAAGCCTGGCAACCGTTTGCGCCGGTAAAGTTCGAACAATACTTTTCGGCGAGGCATAAAATCGACAGCGCCAATGGGTTTGTCTGTCGATGGCATGGATGAGGGCAAAATCTTCGACAAAGCTATCGCTGAGGCGCCGGTATCCGCCTGTCTGCTCGTAGGCTGATCGGCGGAGGGCGAGATTGTTGCCCACCCAGGAGATGGGTTTGTTCAGATGCGAAGCCGCCGATGCGATGGTCAATAAAAAATGCCAGTCCAGCGCCTGCATTTGCGCAAAAAGGCTCTGCGCTTGGCCGATCAGGGTGAATCCACCGACCACACCGATCTCCGGCCGAAATCCTTTCAGCATTTCACGAATCCAGTCGCGCGAGACCAGGCAATCGGCATCCGTGAAGAAAAGGATTTCGCCGCTGCTTTTATCGATGCCCTTGAGCAGCGCGCCCGCCTTTCCCGCCTTTTCCTTTTCATCAAACGCCAGATCGATGCGCTGCAGAGTTGGATGTGCACGTTGAAAAGAATCGATGATTTGCGCAGTATGGTCTGTTGACGCGTCATTGACGACGACGATTTCAAGCTTGTCCTCCGGGTAATCCAGCGACACGAGCGACGCGAGACAAGCCGGCAATGACGCCTCTTCGTTCCTGGCGGAAATGATGACCGAAACGCTGGGCTCCCATGACTCGTCGCCTGCCGGCATCTCTCGAACATTTCCTCTGAGCAAGAGTCCAAGGAAAATATATGAACAGAGAGAAAGAATTAAAAGCATAAACACAAGAATGCACTCATCGCTTTATTAGTCTCATTTCCACCGGTGTCTTTTCATCGCCAAATCGGATGAGCAGGGGTTGTTGCTGCGGTCCCAGTTGCATGAAAAGCGTCGACTGGCCG
>RQOI01000225.1 GCA_003854995.1 Candidatus Zhuqueibacterota bacterium | reverse complement strand
TTTTAAGGAGTATTTATGGCTAAAAAACGCATCCAGGCCAATTTTTCCGACGATCTCGTCAAAAAGCTGGAAAAGTTGCAAGAGTCGTATGGCGAGGGCAATCTGTCCGAGGTCTTGCGCGACGCGATCTATTTCTACGACTGGGCGCGCCAGCAGCGCAGCAACGGCTGGTCGATCGGCGCTTTTCAGGAGAACGGCAAGGTGAAGGAGGCCATTCTGCCGTTCGATCAAAAAGCTGAGGGAGAGTGATATGCCGGCGCCGCAAGAGAAAGAGACCTCTATCCAGACGATCGAGGTGGAGGATTTCCGCGACGGTCACAAGGGCATTCAGACCAGGCAGAGCCGTCTGCTGGGCAGCAAGGACTCGGTGGGCAATCTGATTGCCGTGTTCATCATCGGCACGTTTTCCGTGAGCATTCTGCTCTGTTTCGCCTATCTGTTCGTGCTGATGTTGCGCAGCGGCGACAGCGATCTGGAGAGCGCCTTTGACCTGTTCAAGACGGTCGCGTCGGTGCTCTCCGGGCCGCTCGGCTTTGTCCTCGGCTTTTATTTCCGCCAGCAGCTGCGCGACAGGGGGATGGGCTATTGAGCTCTATGCGAGCAGCCCCAGCGACATGGCGAGGAAATTGGCGCCGTCATAGAGCAATTCCCAGGAAAAGAAATGTCGTACATTCTATTGCTGATTCATCACCATCGCGGAGACAATTATGACGATATCATTTTTCTTTCTGCTTCTTGTGCTGATATTGCCCTCTTGCCGTCCGACTGAAAAATCCCGACTTGCCCATCTGGAATCCGACCAGGGCATCCTGTTCACTGAAAACGGCGAGAACGTACTCTTTTACCAGCGCGCACCGAAATCCTTTAGCGGCCAGCACACCCGCAACAACTATGTGCATCCCCTCTGGTCGCTCGATGGCGACACACTGACCGAAGACTATCCGCCGGACCACGCCCACCATCGCGGCATCTTTTGGACCTGGCACCGGCTCACTGTCGGCGACATCGCGCTCGGCGACGCCTGGGAGTGCAGGAATTTTGTCTGGGACGTCACGGATGTTCAGATCGAGGAGGCGCCGGCCGGGGCTAAGACGTTGGCAGTAACCGTGCTGTGGAAATCGCCCGATCTCGTCGATGAGGACGGACAGATGATCGCAGCCGTCAGGGAGAGCACGCGGATCACCATTCATCCGCGCAGCGCCGACAGTCGCGTCATCGATTTTGACATCCGCCTGCTGGCGTTGCTGGACAGCGTGCGCATCGGCGGCGCCGATGATGTCAAGGGCTATGGCGGCTTTTCAGCGCGCCTCAAATGCCCGGACGATCTGGTATTCCTCAGCGCCACCGGCCAGGTCGCGCCGAAGAACGAAGCGGTCGAGGCCGGCCCGTGGCTGAACATGCTCGCCACCTTTTCCGGCGAGCGCCGGTCCGGCTGTGCCATCCTGAACCATCCGGACAATCCGGCGCCGATCGACAGGTGGATTCTGCGCCAGTCGCGCAGCATGCAGAATCCAGTCTATCCCGGCCGCGAGCTCGTGCCAATCTCGAAAACTGTCCCGACCAAGTTGCGGTATCGGATCATCCTGTATCGCGGCGATGCTGATATTGGCCGGTTGTATTCGGATTACAAGTGACAAGGTGAGACACCAAGAAAATATGGAGCTGTAACGCTTTGAGTGGGTAAAAGCGAACCACCGAGTTCGCCGAGAACACAGAGAGAGTCATATGTTATTTCGATCTATATAATGTTAATGAAAAATAATATCAGGCCTGATTTGATGAATTTTCCTTGTTTTTCACGCTCTCGCGTGATCTTAAATAGAATCAATCTTGGAGTCTTTGTGTCTTTGTGTGGGTGATTTTTCAGATGTGGCAGCTCTTTTCGGAGGAACCTCATTTTCAAGCGAGGCCATTGAGCGTCGCCGCAACCTCTTTTCCTTCTTCAGCCAGGATCGTGCGGCAGTCCAACCA
>RQOI01000224.1 GCA_003854995.1 Candidatus Zhuqueibacterota bacterium | reverse complement strand
ATCCTCGACTTTGGCTGCGGTGACGGCGGCGTCGCCCTGGAGCTGGCGGCGGCCGGCGCGCAGGTGACAGCGTTGGAGGTCGATCAAACGAAAAGTGCCCTTTTGCGCGATGCGATCCGGCCCGGTCAAGACATCACAATTGTGCAAGATGTAGAGAAAAGGCGAGCTCGATATGATGCAGTCATTCTGCTGGATGTCATTGAACACCTGCCGGATGCCCAGCAGGCGCTCTTGCAGCTTCATCGACTCTTAAAGCCGGATGGATTCCTCTATCTGTCGACGCCCAACAGGCTCTCTTTTTTCAACGCGCTGCAGGATCCCCACTTTAGCCTGCCTTTTGTTTCGCTCCTGCGGCGAAAATATGTCAAGATGCTCCTGGCCGATCTCTTGCACTGGCAGGCAAAGGAGCGCATCGATTTTCCGCAACTGTTGTCTCTCCGACAACTGGCGAATGCCCTTGCCTCTGCCGGCTTTGCCTGGCACTTTATCAATGCCCGCGTAGTGCATTACGCCTGGCAAAAGCCAGAATCGGTGTTGAATCGGGAGAGCCATCTCGCCCTGGTCAGGCTCGCGCGGAAAACGCACCTTGACGCTTTCCTCGAAAAGATCCTCACTGATGAGGTCGGTTTTTTTAACAGGTGGCTCAATCCCACCTGGTATATTGTGGCGCAAAAAAAAACCAGAGCCGGCGTCAAAACATGCTTTTGACGCGCGCCACCACATTTTCCGCACTAAAGCCAAAGTGCGGAAAGACCTTTTTATAGGGACCGCTCACGCCGAACTGATCGATGCCCATGGCGATGCCGGCATCGCCAATCCATTCGCGCCAGCCGAGCGTCACGCCGGCTTCGATGGACAACCGCGCCTTCACCTTGGCGGGCAGCACGCTCTCTCTATACGCTTTTTCCTGTTTGCGGAACAGCTCCCAGCTCGGCATGCTGACGACGCGGGCATCGATCTTGTCTTGGGCCAGCGAGCTCTGCGCCTCAACCACATATTGCACCTCTGAGCCGGAGGCGATGAGGATGACGTCCGGCGTTTTCTTCTCCGGGGAGAGGATGTATGCGCCTCTGGCCAATCCGGAGGCGGGCGCGAATTGCCCGCGATCGACAATTGGCAAGCCCTGGCGCGTGAGCACGATGACGATCGGTCCGTCCGTGTGCTGCATGGCAACTCGCCAGGCCTCTACGGTTTCGTTGGCATCCATGGGACGAATGACGGTCATGTTCGGAATCACGCGCAGGGCGGTCAGGTGCTCGACCGGCTGGTGCGTCGGGCCATCTTCGCCGACGCCGATGGAGTCGTGCGTCATGACGTAAATGACCGGCAGCTTCATCAGAGCGGCCAGGCGCATGGCCGGCCGGGCATAGTCGGTGAAGACGAAAAAGGTGCTGACAAAGGGACGGATGCCGCCGTGCAGGGCCATGCCGGATGCTGCTGCGGCCATGCCGAATTCGCGCACGCCCCACGGGACGTTCCGGTTCTCGAAAACACCCTTGGCAAAATAGCCGCTGCTCTTCAGGTAGGTCATGGTGGATGGATTCAGGTCCGCGCTGCCGCCGACCAGATTGGGCACGTGCGCTGCAATGGCGTTGAGCACTTTGCCGCCGACGCTGCGCGTGGCCGGCGCGCCGTCCGCCGGCGTAAAGGCCGGTATATCCGCATCCCAGCCAGCCGGGAGATCGCCGACCATGGCGACTTGCAGCTGCGTCGCGAGATCCGGAAAAGCCGACTGATAGGCGGCAAACTGTCGATTCCACGCTTGTTCCGCTCTTTGCCCATTCAGCTTGATGTCGGCCATGTGTTCACGAACTTGCTCCGGGATAAAAAAGAACTGATCATCCGGCCAGCCGTACGCCTGTTTTGTCAGCTTGACCTCCTCTTCTCCGAGCGGCGCGCCGTGCGCTTCGGAGGTGTCTTTTTTATTCGGCGAGCCATAGCCGATCACCGAGGTGATGATGATGAGGGACGGCCTGGCAATCTCCGCTTTGGCCTGTTCGATCGCCGCGGCAAGAGCGTCCAGATCGTTCGGCCTGGCGCCGATTTTGATGACCTGCCAGCCGTACGCCTCGAATCGCTCAGCCACATCGTCCGAAAAAGACAAGCTCGTGCGCCCTTCGATGGTGATGCTGTTGTCGTCATAGAACCAGATCAGCTTGCCCAAGCCAAAATGACCGGCAAGGGAGGCGGCCTCATGACTGACGCCTTCCATCAGATCGCCATCGCCGCAGAGGGCATAGGTGTGATGATCGATGATGGGATATCCGTCTCTGTTATAGATTTTGGCCAGATGGGCTTCGGCGATGGCCATGCCGACGGTGTTGGCAATGCCCTGTCCCAATGGACCGGTCGTCGTCTCGACGCCAGGCAGATCGTTCTCCGGATGGCCCGGCGTCTTGCTGCCGAGCTGGCGGAAATTTTTCAGATCGTCCAGCGAGATGTCATAGCCCGACAGATGCAGGCTGGCGTACAGCAGCATGGAGGCGTGACCAGCGGACAGGACAAAGCGGTCGCGGTCAAACCAGTCCGGATTTGCCGGATTGTGCTTCAGGATCTTTTTGTAGAGCAGGTAGGCCAGGGGCGCCATGGCCATCGGCGTGCCGGGGTGGCCCGAGTTGGCTTTTTGCACCGCATCGATGGCGAGGGTGCGCAGGGTGGTTATGGTCAAATCTTCGATCTTCCAGGCAGCAAAATTCATCAGTCCCTCGTTGTGTATATGGTTTATTCAAGTCTATTTGTATAAAGTAATTAAATATTTCGTTTTTATCAACATTCTGTTGCTGCGGTTTGCTGAAATGCAAAGAAAATCATTCCAAATCATCCTCAAAATTATTACATTGATGATTCACAAATTCATTTCACTGTAGTAATAGAGGGTAATTATGACGTTGACGCTAAATAAACTGCCTCATTTCAATGGCCGCCAAGGCCCGCTCCTGTTGATGATCCTGGACGGCGTCGGCATCGGCAGAGCGTATGAAGGCAATGCCTTCTATATGGCGCACACGCCGGTGCTGGATGAGCTGATGCAAGGCGCGCTGGTGGCACAGCTCAAGGCGCACGGTCCGGCCGTGGGCTTGCCGTCCGAGGATGACATGGGCAACAGTGAGGTCGGCCATAACGCCATCGGCGCGGGACGCGTGTTCGCCCAGGGCGCCAAACTCGTCGGCCTCTCCATCCAGTCGGGCGATATTTTCAAAACGCAGGTCTGGTCGACGATCATCGAACGCGGCAGAGCCGGCGGCGCTGTGCATTTTATCGGCCTGCTCTCCGACGGCAACGTCCATTCGCACATCGACCAGCTTTACGCGCTGATCAACGAGTGCGCGGAGCAAGGCATCGAACGGGTGCGGGTGCACGCCCTGCTCGATGGCCGCGATGTGGGCGAAAAATCGGCGCTGGACTATATCCGGCCAACGCAGGAATTATTAGACCGGATTTCGGCGGCGAAGAATTACGATTACGTCATCGCCTCGGGCGGCGGGCGCATGGTGACGACCATGGATCGCTATGAAGCGGACTGGACGATCGTCGAGCGCGGCTGGAACACGCACGTACACGGCATCGGTCGCGGATTTCAATCCGCAGCGCAGGCCGTGCAGACGCTCTACGATGAAGACGCTAAAATCACCGATCAGTATCTCGGACAGTTCGTCATTGTCGATGAGAACGGACCGGTCGGCAAAATAGAGGACGGCGATTGCGTCATCAATTTCAATTTCCGCGGTGACCGCGCCATCGAGATCTCGCGTGCCTTCACTGAGGACAGTTTTGACAAATTTGATCGCGGCGCAGTGCCCGACGTCTTTTACGCCGGCATGATGGAATACGATGGCGATCTGCACATTCCCAGCAACTATCTCGTCAATCCGCCGGCGATTGACCGCACCCTATCGGAATATCTGTGCGGCTGCGGCGTGAAAATGTTCGCCATCAGCGAGACGCAAAAGTTTGGTCACGTCACCTATTTCTGGAACGGCAACCGCTCCGGCTATATCGACAAGACGCTTGAGACCTATGTGGAGATTCCGTCCGACAAGATAGCGTTCGATCGGGCGCCGAAAATGAAGGCCATGGAAATCACCGACAAGACGATCGAGCTGCTCAGGTCGGGTCACTACCGCTTTGGCCGGCTCAATTTTGCCAACGGCGATATGGTCGGCCACACGGGCGTCATGGAGGCGGCCATCGTCGCCATGGAGACGGTGGATGCCTGCGTCGGGCGGCTGCTGAAAGTGGTCGAAGAACTGGACGGCATCGCCATCATCACCGCCGATCACGGCAACCTGGATGAGATGTGGACCGAAAAGAATGGCGTGCGGTCGGCCAAGACAGCGCACACGTTGAATCCGGTGCCGTTCATCATCGTCGATAAAAACTATGGCGGCGAATACAAAATGGCGCAACTGGACGATCCTGGTCTCGCCAACATCGCTGCGACCGTTTTCAATCTGCTCGGATTTGACAATGCGGCGGATTATAACGCTTCATTGATCACATTTGCCTGATGTCCGTCTGAATGGGAACTGAAATATAAAGGCGGACATCATGTTCGCCTTTTTTATGAATAGAAGGAGAGGATGAATGCGACGACAGATCGTGCACGAGGGGGCAGAACGGCTCACCTATGAGATTCGCGAAATTGTCGCCGTCGCACAAGAGTTTGAGAAACTCGGCGTCACTATCACCTGGGAGAATATTGGCGATCCGATTCAAAAGGGTGAAACGATGCCGGCATGGATCAAGGATATTGTCGCCGGGCTCGCCATGCAGGATTTTTCCTACAGTTACTGCGACACGCAGGGCGTGCGCTCGACGCGCCAATTTCTCGCCCAAGAGGTGAACAAGCGCGGCGGCTGTCAGGTCACGGCTGATGATATCATCTTTTTCAACGGGCTCGGCGATGCGGTGGCGCGCATCTTTGGCGCGTTGCGCCGGGAAGCGCGCGTGATCGGCCCCTCGCCCGCCTATTCGACCTATTCTTCCGCAGAAGCGGCGCATTCGGGGTATGAACATCTGACCTATCAACTCGATCCGACCAATCGATGGATGCCGGATTTGACGGATCTTGAAAACAAGGTGAAATACAATGATTCCATCGCCGGCATTTTGCTCATCAATCCTGACAATCCCACAGGAACGGTCTATCCGCGCGAGTTCCTGCAAAAGATTGTCAAAATCGCCAGGGACAACCACGTATTCATCCTGTGCGATGAGATTTACATCCATATCGTCTATAACGACGCCTCGACCTGTCATCTGAGCGAGGTGATCGAGGACCTGCCGGGCATCTCTCTGCGCGGCATTTCGAAAGAATTTCCGTGGCCCGGTTCGCGATGCGGCTGGCTCGAAGTTTTTAATCAGAACAAGTATCCGGCCTTTACGCGTTATATCAGCAGCCTGATCAACGCCAAACGGCTGGAAGTGTGCTCGACCAGTCTGCCGCAGTATGCAATCCCGCACGTCATTGGCGATCCGCGCTACCGCGATCACCTCGAAAGGCGTCGCCGCCTGTTCGAGGCGCGCGCGAATGAGGCGTGCGATATCCTGAGCCAGGTGGACGAGATTTACGTCAATCGGCCGCAAGGTGCGTTCTATCTGTCGGTGCTGTTCAATGACGGCGTGCTGAACTTTCAGCAGGAGCTGCAGATTCAAAATCACGCCATCCGCAAAGCGGTGGAGGAAAAGGTGCAGCATGTCGCCGTTGATAAGAGATTTGTCTATTATCTGCTCGGCGCCACTGGCATCTGCGTCGTGCCGCTCACCGGATTTTGCACCGGACGCCAGGGTTTTCGCGTGACGCTTTTGGAGACGGATGATCGCAAGCGCCGATGGACCTGGGAGACGCTGGTGCGCGCCATCAAAGAGTATGTGCATTCGGCGCCGGGCGAATAGAAACCGACCCTCTGCCACGCGCTCGACACAGAGGGCCAGGAAGAGAGTGAAGAAAATGCACGATATTGAATTTTTCGATCACACGGCGGATATCGGCTTTAGACTGCAGCGCCCGTCGCAAAAAGAACTCTTTCGCGATGCAGCTTTCGCCATGTTCCACATCATCGAGCCGGATACGGACTATCACGACCTGGTGAATTATGAGATCGCTGCCGATGGCCACGACCTCGAAGAGCTGATGGTGAACTGGCTGTCCGAGCTCAATTTCACCTTTCAGACGCAAGGGTATGTGCCATTGAACATCCGCTTGACCTTTGCGGCGCAAAGCTTGACCGCCGTGATTCAGGGTTATGCGGTGAATCGCACCGTCCGGAACAGCCAGGTCGAAATCAAGGCAGTGACATATCATAGAATTTACGTCAGGCAGGAGGCCGGCGTGTGGACGACCCAGGTCATTTTTGATATTTGAGAGTGAGGACGTGATTCCACAGTTCGAAATATCTCTGCACGATATCCGCAGCTATTTTTCCAAGACCATCTTCAACCGCGGTGCGGCCTATTATCGTAACGGCCGCGTCAAAATTGTCGAGTTTGATGGGCGCCGTTTTATCGCGCGCGTGCGCGGCACAAAGTTGTATACAGTGACCCTGGAGATGACTGATGAGGGCTGGGCGATGGGGTGCGACTGCCCCTGCTGGTATGGCTGCAAGCATATGGTCGCGGCGCTGTTGCAGGCGCGCGACTATATCGAGGAAGCGAACAAAATGCCAGAGTCGATGAGCGAACCGGCCTGGAAAAAGCAGTTCGCGGCGTTGCTGCAAAACCGATCAAAGGATTTTTTCACGGACCAGCCACCGTGGGTGGTCGGCTTTGTCATCAGCACCTCAGTATGGTCCTGGCAGATATCGGCGAAAAAATTCTTTCAGAAAAAAGACGGTGCGCTGGGTCGATGCGAAAGTCTCGATGTCTGGTCACTGAGCAGCGTGCGGGGTGGGCCGAGTGCCTTTCGCGCTCTTGATATCCTGCGCAAACTGGAAGAACCGTCGCAGCAGAGCAGCTACTATCGTTCGTCCTATGAAGCGACGCTGAAATATGGTCAAGATGTCGGGCCGTTGCTGACCTCCATTCAGGAGAGTCCGGTTTGTACGCTGAACAGAGGAATCCCCAGCAGGATCAAGTTCAGCGAAACGGAGTGCGCTGTTCAATTCCATTATGATGAATCGGACGACAGCTATGCGCTGACCGCAAAGATCGTGCTAAGCGGGTACGAGCAGCAAGACCTGAAAGACTTTTATCTGCTGTCCCGTAAACCGGCGTACATCCTGCATCGACAGACCCTCTACAAGGTGGACAACACCGATGACGCCGAGCTGCTGCTGCCGTTTCTGAACAGCACGACGTCGATCTCCATCCCCAAGAAAGAGTTCACGGATTTCATCACGACCACTTATCCCAAGCTGCGGCAGCGCAGTGAGGTGCCGTTGCCGAGTTCGATGGAGCAATCGGTGATCTCTGCTTTCAACGGCAAACGAATCGTGCTGGAAGAAGAGCCGGAGCAGCTGCGCATTCGTATGCAGTTCCAATATGGCGATCATGCGATCAACCTGGAAGATGATCGGCCGACCATCGTTGACCTCACCGACAACAGGGTCACCATCATCCGGCGCGATCTGCCGACAGAAAAGCAAGCGGCCGACGCCATGAAGGAAACGCACGCCAGAAAGATGCCCGAGGGCGGCTGGCGCGTGCTCGATTCCCGGGCCATGAACTGGTTGTTCAAGCATATCCCGGCACTCCTGCAGCAGGGATTTGATATCGTGGGACGGGAAACGCTCACGAAATATAAAGTCCGCACCAGCATTCCCAGGATCAGCGTCGGCATCAGCTCGGATATCGATTGGTTCGATATCCAGCTGGAGATCAGCATCGAGGGCATCCAGTTATCGATGAAGGAGCTGAAAAAGGCGTTGCGCAACAAGGAGCGCTATGTCAAATTGGTGGACAACAGCTTTGCCCAGCTGCCCGAGGATTGGTTTGCGCGTTTCCAGCATCTCTTTCATTTTGCCACCGTCGAGGAGGAGGTGATTCGCGCCTCGTCCCGGCATGCACTGCTGCTCGATGAGCTGTTTCAAGATGCAGCGGATATGCAGACCGACGACGGCTTTCGGCAGAATCTCGAACGCCTGCAGGCATTTGACCGCATCAAAGAGCAGCCGCTGCCGGCAGGCCTTGTGGGAACATTGCGGCCTTATCAGCGAAAGGGATACGATTGGCTCTGCTTTTTGCGGGACTATCGTCTCGGCGGCTGTCTGGCCGATGATATGGGATTGGGCAAGACCATTCAGGCACTGACATTGCTGCAGCATGAAAAAGAGGCGGGCGTGCGGACGCCCAGCTTGGTCGTCTGCCCGACCTCCGTCGTCTACAACTGGCAATTGGAAGCGACCAAATTCGCGCCCGAGCTGCGCACCCGCATTCACACTGGCGTCGGACGGGACAAGTCCGGCGAGGCCTTTGCAGAGGTCGACCTGGTGCTGACGACCTATGGCATCATGATGCGCGATGCAGAGCTTTTGCGCGCGACGACTTTTCACTATCTCATCCTGGACGAGTCGCAGAAGATAAAGAATCCGCATTCCCAGTCGGCTTATGTCGCCTGTCATCTGAACGCTTCCCATCGCCTGGTGTTGACCGGCACGCCGGTGGAGAACAACACCCTGGAACTGTGGTCGCAGTTTCAGTTCATCAATCCGGGCCTGCTGGGGACGCTCCCCTATTTCCGCCAGGGCTTTGCCGCGCAGATCGAAAAATACAAAAATCAGGAGACGGCGAGGCTGCTGCGACGGATGATCTATCCCTTTATCCTGCGCCGCAGCAAAGAGATGGTGGCCGCAGAGCTGCCGACAAAGAGCGAGCAGACACTGCTCTGTGATCTGAGCGCTGGACAGAGAAAGGCCTATGAGGCCTGGAGAGATGTCTATCGCGCCAAACTGCTCAAGCTGATCGATGAACAGGGCGTGGACAAATCCAGGATGAACGTCCTGCAGGGCTTGACCAGGCTGCGCCAGATCGCCAATCATCCGGCGCTGATCGATCCGGAGATGCAGGAGGATTCCGGCAAGTTCGAGGTGTTGTTCGATCTCGTGGAAGATATCATCCAGGAAGGTCACAAGCTCTTGCTGTTCTCACAGTTCGTCAAAATGCTGACCCTCGTGCGCCAGCGCTTTGATGTGCTCGGCATACCCTACGAATACCTCGACGGCAGCACGCAGAAACGGCAGGAGAGAGTGGACAATTTTCAAACGAACGATGAGGTGCGCGCCTTTCTCATCAGCCTGCGGGCGGGCGGCACGGGCCTGAATTTGACGGCAGCCGATTATGTCATACACGTCGATCCGTGGTGGAATCCGGCGGTGGAGATGCAGGCGACCGATCGCGCGCATCGCATCGGCCAGGACAAAAAAGTGTTCGTCTACAAGCTGATCACCAAAGACACGGTGGAAGAGAAAATCGTCCAGCTGCAGGAACGGAAGAAGAAACTGGTGGCTGATCTGGTGACGACGGAGAGCGGTTTTTTCAAGAGTCTGGACCGCGATGATATTGAGGTGCTGTTCAGTTAGGGGAACGTCATGAAACACGATGTGAAAAAAATTCACGACCATCTGTTCGAAATTCCGGCGCACGGCAAAATGCGGGTGCCGGCGCGGATTTATGCGTCGGAAAAGATGCTGGATGCGGTGTTCAGCGACGATGCGCCGCAGCAGGCGGCGAATGTGGCCTGGCTGCCCGGCATCATCAATTACTCCATGGCCATGCCGGACATCCACTGGGGCTATGGCTTTCCGATCGGCGGCGTGGCGGCCTTTGACTATGAGACCGGCGTTGTGTCGCCCGGCGGCGTCGGCTATGACATCAACTGCGGCGTCCGTCTGCTGAAAACCGATTTGCAGCTGGATGAGGTGCGACCAAAAATGAAGCAGCTGGTCGATCAGCTGTTTCGAGATATCCCCAGCGGCGTCGGTTCGACCGGACCGACGAAATTGACGCGCGCCGATGAGAGAGCGGTGCTGCAGGATGGCGCCGGTTGGGCGGTGCAGCGGGGATACGGCGATGCTGCGGATCTGAACAGGATCGAAGAGAACGGCGCCATGTCCGGGGCTGATCCCGATCTGATCAGCGAGCGCGCTCTGACGCGCGGCAAAGAGCAGCTCGGCACCCTCGGCTCCGGCAACCATTTCGTCGAGGTGGGCGTCGTCGATGAGATTTACAATCCCGGCGTCGCCGCGGTATTGGGCCTGGCCAAGGGCCAGATCACCGTCACCATTCACACCGGCTCGCGCGGCCTGGGTCACCAGGTGTGCGATGATGCGATCAAGGTGATGCTGCGGGCGGTGGAAAAGTACGGCATCGAGCTGCCGGATCGACAGTTGTGCTGCGCGCCCATTCAATCGCCGGAAGGTCGCGCCTATCTGGCGCAGATGGCTGGCGCGGTCAATTTCGCTTTTGCCAATCGGCAGATGATCACCCACTGGGCGCGCGGCGCTTTTGCGCACGCCCTGGGCATGACCGAACGGGCTGTCAACATGCAGGTCGTCTATGAAGTGGCGCACAATATCGCCAAGATTGAAGAGCATATCGTGAACGGGCAAAAGCGGCGCGTCTGCGTGCACCGCAAGGGCGCCACGCGCGCCTTTGCGCCAAACCATCCGGCCATTCCGCAGGCGTATCGCGACATCGGCCAGCCGGTGCTGATCCCGGGTGATATGGGCCGCTATTCGTATGTGCTCGTCGGCACGGACCGGGCAATGGAAGAGACGTTCGGCTCGACCTGCCACGGCGCCGGCCGGCTCATGAGCCGAACAAAGGCCAAACAGGCCGGCCGCGGTCGCGACCTGCGCGCCGAGATGGCGCAGCGCGGCATCGTGGTGCGCGCCTCGAGCTATGCCACCATTGCCGAAGAGATGCCGGATGCCTATAAGGATGTGGCCGACGTCGTGGATGCGGTGCACGGCGCCGGCATTTCGAAAAAGGTGATCAAGTTGCGGCCGCTGGGGGTCATCAAAGGATGATGAATTATCTGGATGAACAGATCGCCTTCAAAGTTGTCGACAACAAGGTGATCATCCGACTGCGCGATCGCGTCTGCGAGACGCCGGAAGAGCTGATCGGCAGCGAACTCTTTCGGCAAGTGTTGACCCGCTTTGTCAAGAGCCTGGAAGCCAAGGGCTCGCCCTTTTGTCGTCTTTTTGATAAAAATGATGCGGCGATCGATGCGGAGGACATTCAGTCATTGATAGACACATTTCTCGTGCTCGAAAAAATGGCTGTGATCAATGTACAAAAGCTGGTGAAAAATTCGCAGCGATTTGTGCGCGACGTTCATCTGTTGACCGATTTTGTCGAAAAACTTTACGACTATTGGCGCTCTTTCGAACGATTCCTCATCTGTGATTCCGAAGGCGATCGTCTCGACAAGCGGCCGTTCCGCACTTTCAACAGCACCATCGAGGAGCTCACCCAGCTCGTTCGCAAAACCTACCGCGATATCGAGGAGAATATCACCGGCCGCCATCCGTCCGTCTATCGTCAGGTCGCCGCCGGCGCCGAGCTGGCGCTCATCGCCCTTCCCAAAGCCCTTGATTTGCCCATCCGCTATCGCGACAAGCTGGAGCAGATCCATGTCATCCGCCAGATACTGCTCTATCCGCCGCTGCTGCTCAATCCGCCGATGAACAAGCGGACCGGCATGTTCGTGCGAGTTCATGAAAATCCGCTCGATCGCGTCGAACTCGACAAGAGCGAATGGTTGTGCTATCCAGCCAAGGTTGGATCCTTGCTCATCCTCGTCTATTTTCATGAGCGCTTTTACGAGCTCGGCCTGGCGCTCGCCAACCTCTTTGAGCTCGCCGAGGACGAAGCGCTGCAGCGGCGGCCGGATGCCGTCTATCTGTTCGGCGTTCCGGGCGACGCGCTCGACGAACTCGCTGAGCTGCCGACGGTTTTCTATGATGACGAGGAACACGGCATGCTGATCGGCGCTGTCCCCGGCCGGGATGAGTTCGGCTATTTCGGTTATCTCAAGAAAATGATCCTGACGCTGCACAACATCAAAATGATGAAACTTGGGAGATTGCCATTCCATGGCGCCATGGTCAAGATATTGCTGCGTGGCGCGCGCGAGGCGACTATTCTGCTCATCGGCGACACCGGCACCGGCAAATCCGAATCGCTTGAAGCATTCCGCACCGCTGCCGGCGATTTGATCCAGGAGATCACCATCATCGCCGATGACATGGGGTCGCTAGATATCGCAAAAGACGGCAGCATCATTGGCTACGGCACTGAGATCGGCGCTTTTGTCCGTCTGGATGACCTGCAGCCGGGATTTGCCTTTGGCCAGCTCGATCGCACCATCATCATGAATCCGGCGCAGGTGAATGCGCGCGTCGTCCTGCCAGTGACATCGTTTGAAAATGTCGTCAGGGGTTTTGCGGTGGATATCGTGCTCTATGCCAATAATTATGAGAGCGTCGACGATGAGCACCCCATTCTGGAACGGTTGCCGAGGGCCGAAGAGGCTCTGCACGTCTTTCGTCAGGGCGCTGCCATGAGCAAGGGCACGACCACGTCGACCGGCCTTGTGCACACCTACTTTGTCAACGTTTTCGGCGCCGTGCAATACCGCGATCTGCACGAGTCGATCGCCTGCAGGTATTTCAAGGCGTTCTACGAGGCGGGACTGTTCGTCGGCCAGCTGCGCACCCGTCTCGGCATCAGCAGCTGGGAGATGAACGGCCCGCGCGAAGCAGCCACGGCGCTGCTCGAGTTCATTCGGGAAAAGTGACGCCATCCGGCAAGAAATTGAACGGGCGTTAAGAGCGGAATGTGGTCAAACTCACCGTAAGACTGTCAGGGGATTTCAGAAATAGAACACCATATTCCGATCTGGCAGGAACCGTTCTCGTTTCCATATATAGATCTTTATCTTTTCTATTTCATACAATTGGTCTGGCGGGTAGGAGAACTGCTTTATTACGAACGAATCGGGGATGATGAGTTTGAATTCGGCAACAGCCAATGGTTTTCCCCAGCTCTTTGTCGTTTTTAGAATATAGACAGCGCTGTCAGAATTCAATTTTTGCCGATACTTTATCCGAAATAGCGACGTATCAGAGGGTTCCAGGTGGACAATGAAAGCCAGACCAAATTCTTCTTCTCTCGTCCAGGTCTCTCGTCCTTTCGTCAAATCATAGATCTGTACAGAATCGACGTGTCCGCCTGAAGGGGGCGGAAATGGGAAGTATATCTCGCTCGTGACAGCCTTGTCCGAGCGATTCGAAAACCAGTAAAATCCTTCAACCCTGAAATAGTCACCATCGAGGCGGAATGTGATGTCTTCGCGGCAAAAATTGATCTGCTGTCCGAATGCAATCGAGTATGCGAAAAGCAAAGTGAAAATCAGTTTATTCATATCATTTCAAAAATATCAGCGATCCGCTCGCCACTGTTTTCTCATAGAAGTCGAGCCTGTAGCGATAGACTCCTGAAGGCAGCAATCTGCCATTCATATCCGTCGCATCCCATTTGATCAGACTATGGCCATCGAGAGGAATCTGCTTGACAAGCTGTCCGCTGGCACTGTAGATGGTGATCGTCCCAGCCGTTCCTGGCGAAAGATCGTGGATTGTTATATGAAAGTTGGTCGATGCGTTGAATGGATTGGGATAATTTATCAGTGTCACCTCGGGGAGCAGGGGGGAATTCCGCTCTTTTACGTCTGTCAATACATACTCATCATCCATGAGACGGATGTCCAGTATCATGGTCGTGTCAGGTTGAATATCATAGAGTTGGAACGGCTGTACAGCGACGGAATCCAGCCAGCCGGCGAAATCATCCAGCCGCACATAAAGATGGTCAATGGCTTCTGCCGGAAATTTTCGAAATATTTGAGTATGATAGGCGCCATTTGTCTCGATAGCCAGCGACGTATGCAAATAGAAACGACTCGGAGAAGCTGGCAAGACTTTGAGTCCGGTCACCGGACGATTACTTGAGTCATAGATAACGCCTTTCAATGTTCCGCTCAGTCCCAGCGTGTCATTGACTGCACCCAGAGAATGGTTTTGCGCAAGGCAATCCATTGTGATGACGTTCAGATGACGATCGGTCCACACATTTCTCATTATCGAATAACCTGCTGCAGGCGGGCCGACACTGGCGCCTTTGGTGTTGCCAAAAATCAACCTGTCGATCCTGACTTGGTGGTTTCCCTCTCGACTGGAATAGGTCGACAGCTGAATGGTGTCACCGTCTCGATGTATGGGCACAGGTATCGAGAGGCTGTCCGAAGTGATGAGCCCAATCGCAGTCCAAGGAGCAAAGGCAGCGTTTATCTTTGCTTCGCCACTAGATGCATTAATTATTATACTATCAATGGTGTCCTCTTGATATTCGAACGGGAAGTAAAGCTCCAGCGTCCACTGATTCGCCGCATCAAAAACGAGCTCGGAAAATCTGGCGATCGGCGTATTATCTACTGGATTGGCGCTGAGCGCAACGGCAATCCCGAAAAACAAGATCCTGAATGGATTTTTTCTCTTCATCCAATTATCCTCCACATCAGTGGCCATTTCCAGCAGGATAGACAGCTTGGCACGTCCGCACCTTCAGTGAATCCGCAACATCAGAAATGATAGTTCACACCAAGCAGACCTCTCGCTACAAAATCGGGTTGTCCGACGGCTTTGTCGGCGTCGGAATAGGTGTACTCTTTTCGACCATTGACGGATTCGCCGTTGGGACTGTAAAAGGGTTTGTCCATGCGGACAAACCCCTGGTCGATCTACGATCGTTTCGAATACTGATGCAGAACCAGCCAGACCAGCGCGATGAGCAGCGATGTCAGCAGTCCGGTCATCATGGCTGAGGCGCTGTTCATGTAGCAGTCGGCGATGGTTCTCATTTTGTCAGCCGAATCGGTGACTGTACAGATAACGGTGACAAAACTGCTGCCCGGTAGAACATTCTGCAGGCAGATCGAGCTCTTCATCTCGATGAAATAGCCCAGGCAGCCCAGGGCAATGGCAGCGCCGCTCAGGTAGAGCAGCGCGTTCGAGAGGCTGGAAATTCGGCTGCGTTGCTCCTGTCGCTGCTTCAGGGATCGGATATCAGCAATGGCGATCCATAACGCTGCCAGAACGGCGGGCAACAGCAGCCAGTTGGAGCGGCTGGCAAAAAGAAAGGGGGTCGTTTCCATTATAGTCTCCTCTCATTCAATTTCCACTTTTCGCCAATCTGGTTCGATAGAAGAACCAGACGATGGAGGAAAACATGAACAGAAGCAATCCGGTCAGAATGGTGATCAAAGAGACCGCATATCCACCAGCGACGATGGCGGGAGAGATATCATTGGCCGCCTGGATGGCGCCCATGGCCATGTAGACGCCGTGAAAATGGGCGAAAAATCCGAGCACCAGACTGAAAGCGCCCCAAAACAGAATGGCGTTGACGCCGTTTTCCAGCTGCCTTTTATTTTCTTTTTTACCATAGAGCTGAATGCCTTTGGTGACCGTCAGGATGAGGATGACGATCGCGATGATGAGCAGCAGCCACATGTATGCGCCGCCGCTTTGTATAAAGCCTATCATGACAACCTCCGATGATTTCATGTGAGTAAAATGGACTTTGCCTCGGCCATCTCTATCTGTGCGATTTTATTCATCAGCGCGTACCAGAGCAGGCCGATGAGCATGGCTACGAACAGACTCGCCATCATCACGGTCGAGGTGCGAACATAGCAGTTGTGGATATCGATGATCTTTTCCGCTGAATCCGTCACCGTACAGACGACCGTGATGAGGCTGCCGCCTGGCAAGACTAGCTGCATGCCAAAGACGAGCAACTCGTAAAAATAGCCGCTCAGGCCGAACAGCAGGCTCAACAGGCCCAGCAGCGCCAGCGAGTGCACACCCTTTCGCAAGGTTCGTATGGTGTGGTTTTTGATCAGATAGAGCTGGTAAAATTTGTACAGGAAGAGCAGAAGTCCGGCAATGGCCGTGCCCCAGACCGGCCAGACAAAGGGGCTTGCGTCGGCGAGAAATTCGCTCGTCATCATCACCCGGCCGGAAACAGCCGCGATCGTCAACAGCGTGAGCAAAAGAATGATTCGCTGCCAGCGACTCTGCACCTGGAGAGAGAAACGATCCAGTATTTTCTTCACCAGCGGTTGGTGTACGGCCGCCAGCTCGGCGATCGCCGCGTCATCCAGCAGGAACCGTTCCTGCGTCAATCGCGTCGCTTCTTCTTCCGTGTGCCCCTGTCCGAGATAAAAGTCGTGGGCATCCTGTAAATCGGCGGCAATTTCCAGCAGGATGCGCGATTTGATCGGCTGCGCGATTTCCAGACGATCGTTGATCGAATTCAAGAGAGAGGAAAATCGGTTCATCCTTCGATGACTCCTGCAATGTTAAAAAACTGGGTGAATAATTCGCGCCATTGGGCGACGTGTGCGGCGAGATATTTTTTCCCGGCGCTGGTCAAGGTGTAATACTTGCGCTGCCGTTTCGGGCCTTCCTGTTTCCACACGCCGCTGATGAGCTTTTCCTTTTCCAGGCGATGCAAGATCGGGTAGAGGGTGCCGTGATTGAATGTGAACAGCCCGCCGCTTTTGCTTTCAATTTCCAGCGCCAGCTGATAGCCGTGCTTCCTGCCATGGACAAGAATGGCCAAAATCAACGTCTCGTTGAACTGCTTGGTCAAGAGGGGTATGTCGAGTTGCGGTTTGATCATGTCATAATATATAGATAATAAATATATAGATGATCTTTATATCTATCATCAATATATAAAAAATCGATAGAAATGTCAAGGAAAAAATGTCCGTTCAGGATCCTCATTCCCGGGCGGGAAATGGATTAGGATTTCCAGGCCAGCATCGGGTTCGAAGCCCTGTGAGAATCTGCGTCCCGAGATGGAATCCGTGAACCTAAAGCTGTTAGATCAATAAAGGCCTCACGCAAAGACGCAAAGACGCAAAGGTTCACCAAGCTTTTTGATATTGTTCGATATCAACGATGACCTCATTGACTATCACCTTGTTTTCAACCCAGATATCGATGCGATACATTTTTTCTCTGCGTTCCTTGGCGTCTTTGCGCCTTTGCGTGATGTCTTCGGATCTGCTCAGAGCCCCTCAACATCCCGCCTCCAGGAGATCTTGCTCTTTTTCGAGCGCATTTCTTTGGTTTTTCCATCATTTATTGTAAATTATCAAGACAGCAGCGACATTCACGTCGCATAAGGATGAAAAAGTAGCCATGACCGAACAGGAAATTCTCGACAAAATATCGCACTATAAATTTTACCACATCATTCCGCTCACCGAGACCATCGCCACACCGGGCAATCCGGTTTACCTGCCGGCGCAGAATCTCTGTCTGCGGATGATGGAAAAGCTGGACTTTAGGGACAAACGCGTGTTGGATGTCGGTTGCCGCGACGGCCTCTATTCCTTCAAAGCCGAGTCTCTGGGCGCGCGCGAAGTCATTGGCATCGACAATGACCTCTCCTTGCCGGCGACCGAGTTTCTCATCCCGTTCTTCAATTCTAAAATAAAGATGGTCCAGATCAACCTCTACGACCTGACCGCGACGAAATTCGGCCTCTTTGATATCATCCTCTTTCCCGGCGTGCTCTATCACCTGCGCTACCCGTTCTGGGGACTCAGAATCCTGCGCGATATCCTCAAACTCGGCGGCGATCTGATCATCGAGACCGCGATCTGGCGCGGCGAGTCGCGCAACGCCTTTCTCTTCTGTCCCATCGAGGCGGAGAGCCCCTATGAGCCGAGCAGCTGCACGTTCTTCAACGAAAAAGGCCTGCTGGACACGTTGACGTCGCTGGGATTTACCGCGCAGGCTATACGCTATGTCCCGGAAAGCAGCGGATTCAGTCGCAGGCGAAAAGAATGGCTGCGCCAGATGAAAACCTGCCTGTCCGGCAATCGACCGCCCATCCGGCAGGTGTCGCGCGCGGTTTTGCATTGCACCTATCGCGGCATCGATCGCCATTCCCGATATATCACCTACTGGGAAGGCGAGCATGCCATCCATTCCACTATCGGTGGTTAAGGAGATTTCGTGAAAAAGTACGGTTTCATCATTGGCATCATGCTTTCTATCGGTTCGGTTGCTACAGCCGAGGAAATCTCGTTCTACGTCTCGCCCAGCGGCAACGACAACTGGAGCGGCCGGTTCGCTGAGCCTCGCGACAATGATGGCCCCTTTGCCACATTCTTTCGCGCGCAAATGGCCGTGCGCGAGCTGGCAATGGACAGTCTGGCACAGCCGGTTGTCGTCTATTTCCGCGGCGGGGTGTACAACCTGGATAAAAAGATCTTTTTCCTGCCCGAGGATTCCGGGACAAAAGAGGCGCCCATCACCTACAGGGCGTTCGAGGATGAGGAGGTGCTGATCTCCGGCGGTCGCCAGCTGACGGGCTGGCGCTACATGCGCGACAATCAGTGGGTCTGCGATGTGCCGGAAGGCCGGACATTCCAGGCCCTGTTCGTCAATGGCGAGCGGCGCTATCGGGCGAGCACGCCGAACGACGGTTTTTATCGCGTCAAGGATCCGATGGAAGGCAAAGACTGGCCCTTTCATCACTACCGCTACGAGTTCGGTTTTTACCCCGGCGATATCCTGTCGAACTGGAAAAACCTGCAGGATGTTCAGGTCGTTCTGCTGCATTTCTGGTCCGACGCCCGCAGCCCGATCGAGTCCGTTGATGCAAAGACCCTCACGGTCAGATTGTCGACGCCGATCTGGCGCCGTTTCACCGACGATAATACGACGGCCGGCGCGCGCTATTTCATCGATAATGTCTATGAGGGCATGGACGAGCCGGGCGAATGGTACCTCGATCGATCGCAGGGCAAATTGTATTATCTCGCTTTTCCGGATGAAGACGTTGCGGCCGCGGAGATCATTGCGCCGTTTTTCGATCAGCTGCTGATCTTTCTCGGCAGTCCCATGAAGAGAGAATACGTCGAACACATCCATCTGCACGGCTTTGATTTTGCCTACACGGACTGGCAGTTGCCTCCCGGCGACAGCGGCGATCACTTTGCCGCCGACATGGTGCCCGCGGCTGTCGAGGCCACGGGCAGCCGCGATATTTCCATCAGCGATTGCTCTTTTGAACACATCGGCTCCTATGGCATCGGCATCTATGACGGCTGCCGCGATGTTCGCATCAATAGAAACGTCCTTCGCGATCTGGCGGCCGGCGGCATCCAGATATCGGGCGGCAGCGCCTCGGAAGACAGCCTGCTCAAGACCAGCCAGATCATTGTCACGGACAATGTGCTGTTCGATCTCGGCCGCATCTATTACTCCGGCATCGGCATCCTGTTGATGCACGCCTCAGAGTGCCGCATCGCCCATAACCACATTCGCGATCTCTATTACACCGGCATTTCCGTCGGCAAAGAGTGGGGCTACAAGCCGAGCGCGGCGTTTGCCAACCGGATCGAGTACAACCATGTCGAAAATGCCGGACAAAGATTACTGTCCGATATGGGCGGCATCTACATGCTGGGCATCTCGCCGGGCACGGTCATTCGCAACAATCTGGTGCACGGGATCTATACGCACGGCTACGGCGGCTGGGGCATCTACACCGATGAGGGCAGCTCGGGCATCCTCGTTGAAAAGAATATCGTCTATGACACCAAGAGCGCCGGCTTTCATCAGCACTATGGCCGCGACAATCTCGTGCGCAACAATATCTTTGCCGACGGCGGCATCGCGCAAATCATGCGCTCGCGCGATGAGGATCATCTGAGCTTTCGATTTCAGCGCAATATCGTCTACTGGCAGGAGAGCGAGCTGCTTGCCTCGAGCTGGAGAGGCGATACGTCGAATTTCAATTTCCAGGATAACCTCTATTATCGCCGCGATGGGGCGCCAATCCGATTTTTGAAATCATCCATTGCCGAGTGGCAGGAGAGCGGCCAGGACACCGCCTCGCTGTTCGGCGATCCGCAGTTCGTCGATGCGGCGAATGGTGATTTTGATCTGGAAGAAACTTCCCCAGCCTTTGCGCTGGGATTTGAGCCCATTGACAGAACGGCCATTGGACCGCGGTTCTGGCCCGAGGAGGTCCGCGAGATAGAATACTTGAGCGCGGCAGATTCATCCATGCAGCCGGCCTTGTACTACGATTCCGGCTCGTCGCACGCCAAGCCGTTGCTCGTCGGGCTACACAGCTGGTCGGCCGACTATCGACAAGAGGCGAATGTGCCGCTGGCCAAATGGTGTCTGCAAAAGGACTGGGTTTTCATTCACCCCGATTTTCGCGGTCCGAACAGGACGCCGCAGGCGACCGGTTCACAGCTGGTCGTCGCTGATATTCTGAGCGCCGTCGACTATGCGCGGCAGCATGAGAACGTCGATTCGTCGCGCATCTATTTGATCGGCGCATCGGGCGGCGGTTACACCGCCCTGCAGGTGGTCGCGCACGCGCCGCAGCTGTGGGCGGGCGTCTCGGTCTGGGCGCCGATATCGGATCTGGTCGAGTGGTATCACGAGAGCGCTGCGCGCGGCAATGCATACGCCGACATGCTCGTCGCCTCGTGCGGCGGTGTGCCGGGCGAATCGGACAGCGTTGATGCGCAATACGATCAGCGCTCGCCGCGCCATTTTCTGCAGAACGCGATGAGTGTCGCGCTGGATATCAATGCCGGACTGCAGGATGGTCATACGGGCAGCGTGCCGGTCAGTCACGCGCTTAGAGCGTTCAATGTCCTGGCAGCGGACGAGCAGAAACTGAGCGACGAGCAGATCGACTATTTTGTCACGCGTGCGGCCGTGCCGGCGGAGCTGCAGGAGGATCATGACGATCCCTATTACAGCGACAAGCACGTCCTCTTTCGCCGGACATCGAACAAAGCGCGCGTGACCCTGTTTGACGGCGGCCACGAGATCATCCCCAACGCGGCCCTGCACTGGCTGCAGCGCCAAGCGAAGCAATGAACGTCCTGCAGATCAACAGCACAACTTTTATCAGCGAATCCGAGCTGAGATTTTCGGCATCGCGCAGCAGTGGACCCGGGGGGCAACACGTCAATAAAGTGAGCACCAAAATCACTTTAGAGTTCGATCTCTTCAACTCGCCCAATCTGACCGATGCGCAGAAAGAGCTGCTGCGCGAGCGGTTGGCCGGCCGTCTGACCCGGGAGGGCGTGCTCGTCGTGCACTCGCAAAAGTCGCGCAGCCAGTTGACAAACAAGAATGATGCGATGGCAAAGTTTGTCGATATCCTGGCAAAAGCGCTCCAAGTGAAAAAAAAGCGGCGGCCGCCGCATCGGTCGATGGCAGCCAAGCATGCGCGATTGCAGTCCAAGCGTTTTCGGGGAGAGATAAAGCAGATGCGAAAAAAAGTGGATTATTGAAGGTGTTGGGTGGGAAGAACTCACGCAAAGGCGCAAAGATCCGCCAATTTTTAAAAAAATGATTCCTTCATCAACTCAGAAAAAGTGTCAAATTCCATAAAAGGAACACGAATTCTCACGAATGATACACGAATGAGAAAATCAATCATTTTAAATTCGTGAAAATTCGTGAAAAATTCGTGGGAATTCGTGTTTTGTTTTCTTTTTCCAGAGTCATCTGAATAATTTTATTGTAAGCATTTCTATACTTTTTCTTTGCGTATCCTTTGCGTCTCAGCGGCTTTGCGTGAGCTCTTCTTTTTATCATGATGATCCGGGCTTTTATTCCATCGCATTTGCCCGAACTCGCCGCACGAATTCTTTTTCCCAGCCTTGCAGCCTCTCTACCCTCACAGAATACGAATCCTGCCCACCGGCGTCGACACGATTTCGCCGATGATCGGTGCGCTGACGCCGCGATCCTCGAGCATATTCTGCAGTTGCTTCGCCTTATTCTCCGCAACCGCGATGAGCAGTCCGCCCGACGTCTGCGGATCGTTGAGCAGCAGCTGCTGATCCAGCGACAGGTTCGCGGCATAATCGATGCGCGGCGCGACGTACAGATGATTGGCCCGGGTGCCGCCCGGCACTGCGCCCATGGCGGTGGTCTCGATGGCTTCCGGGATGATGGGGATATCATTTAAGTGCAGTGTCATACCGACGTGACTCGCCTGCGCCATCTCCAGCGCATGGCCCAGCAGGCCAAAGCCGGTGATATCGGTCATGGCGTGCACGCCGATGAGCTGGCAGCATTCGGACGCCGTCCTGTTGAGCGTCGCCATGATGCGAGATATTTTATCGATGACCTCGGCCGTCGCTTTGCCGTTTTTCAGCGCCGTAGTGATGGTGCCGACGCCGATGGGTTTGGTCAGCAGCAGGAGATCGCCCGCTCGAGCGCCGGCGTTGGTGATGATCCTGTCCGGATGAATCGTACCGGTGATCGCCAGACCATATTTGAGCTCGTCGTCGCTGATCGTATGGCCGCCGACGATGACCGTATCGGCCTCGGCGGCTTTGTCCTGTCCGCCCGCCAGGATGGCGGCCAGCACCTCGATGGGAAAGGTGCTCTTGGGGAACCCGACGATATTGAGCGCTGACAGCGGCGTGCCGCCCATGGCATAGACATCGCTCAGCGAATTGGCGGCCGATATCTGGCCGTAGACGTAGGGATCATCGACGATCGGCGTGAACAGATCGACTGTCTGCACTAGCGCCAGCTCGTCGCTGATTCGCACCACGCCCGCATCGTCGGCGGTATTGAACCCGACGAGCACGCGCGGATCATTGATCTTTGGCAGCTTTTCCAAAGCTGCGGCCAATTCATTTGGCGCCAGCTTGGACGCTCACCCGGCGCACTTGACCGATTCGGTCAAGCGTTTGTGGTTCTGCATAAAGTTGTGCGACACCGTGAACCTCTTGAGAAGATGAGAGTATTGATCTATAAAAGGTATTTCCAACACAAACACAAATCCACAAAGAAACACGAATAATATTTTGTGTCCTTTGCGTTTTCGTGTCAATATACGCATTTTGCAAATAAAAATGTTGATTCCAATCGGATAAATGAATAAATTTACAAACTTGTGAAAAAGAAGAATATCAAAAAGTCTGCTGTCGCCAGGCCCAAAGGTCCGGCGCTGGCGTTCACCAGGGCCAATTATCTCATTTTTGCCCTGGCAATCGTTGTGCTGATCATCGGCTATCTGTTTTTATCCATTGGCCCGGCCGACAGCGTGCAATCGCTGACGATTGCGCCGATCATTCTGGTGATCGGCTATTGTGTGCTGGTGCCGCTGGCGATCTTTTGGCGAAAAAAGGCGCCGGCGCCGACCGACAAGAGCGAATAGCGCCGGAGAACGGGCGATTCACGGCTCGCGTAGCGGTGTCAGCACGATAGATAAAGACCGGGCGATTAGCTCAGCAGGTTCAGAGCACCTGCCTTACAAGCAGGGGGTCACTGGTTCGAATCCGGTATCGCCCACTATTT
>RQOI01000223.1 GCA_003854995.1 Candidatus Zhuqueibacterota bacterium | reverse complement strand
GTGCTGGCCGCACACTCCGCCGGCATCAGATCGCCCGGCAATGTCATCAATGTGAATGGAACCTGCGAAATTACGCTGGTCTGTCTGGACAAGTGTCATCCTTCGCAGGACTATAATGTGCGGGCGCATGTTGTGCCGGAGCGCTGGCTGACCCTGCACGTCATGAACGCCGGCGGCGTGGCGTACGAGTGGTTCAGAAGGACATTCTGTGCGGAGATGTCGGAGGCGGACTTTTTCGATCGTTTCATGGCTGACGCTATTGATGGCTGGCTCACGAAGCGCAATGATCTGGTCTATACTCCTTATCTGCTAGGATCTCGATATTCGCTTGAATCGCGCACCGCCAAACTGGAAGGTCTGACCATAGAATCAACGCGGTCGCAGATTCTGGCCGCATTGATAAAGGGATTATGCGAATATCAAAAAAAGCACTTGCAGTGCGTTTCCACGTTTGTTAATTTGGATCCCGTCATTCACACGACCGGCGGCGCTGTGAACGACGCGCTCATCAGGGCAAAGCGGCAATGGATGTGGCCTGCCGAGTATCATCATATCGAGCAATCATCCATGCAGGGCGCCGCGTTGCTGGGCCTGGATTTACTGAACAGTTGAGAGAGGAGTTTACGATGAAATATCTTGTCTGCCTGTCCATGCTGCTCATCCTGGCGTGTGCCACAGAGAGATCCGTTGATTATCCGATCGAGCCCGTTCCCTTCACCAGCGTCACCCTGACAGACTCTTTCTGGCGGCATCGACTGGAGACGAATCGCGCGGTGACGATTCCCTCTTCGTTGCGCAAATGTCAGGAAACCGGGCGAATAGCCAATTTTGAGATCGCCGCCGGGCAGCGCGAGGGCGAATTTCAGTCGCCGTTTCCGTTCGATGATTCGGATGTCTACAAAATAATCGAAGGGGCATCCTACTCGCTGGCGACGTTCGCGGATGTTGAACTGGAGGCTATTCTCGACGAACTGATTGCTAAAATCGCGGCTGCGCAGGAAGAAGATGGTTACATCATGACCTGGCGGACGATCAATCCGAACAAGCCGCCGACGACCTGGTCCGGCACAGCCGAACGATGGTCTGATATCGGCGGCGGGCACGAGCTCTACAACGCGGGTCACATGTATGAAGCGGCGGTCGCGCACTATCAGGTCACGGGAAAACGAAATTTTCTGCGCATCGCGATCAAAAACGCTGATCTCATCGCCAGTACCTTTGGGCCTGGCAAGCTCATGTCGCCTCCCGGGCATGAGGAGATTGAAATCGGTCTGGTCAAACTGTATCGCGCCACTGGCGATGAAAAATATCTGCAGCTGGCCCGTTTTTTCATCGACCAGCGCGGCAACGCGCAAGGCCATGAATTGTATGGACCCTACTCGCAGGATCACGCGCCGATTTTTGATCAGGACGAGGCCGTCGGCCATGCGGTTCGTGCCGGCTATTTTTATTCCGGCGTCGCGGATATCGCTGCCCTGACCGGCGAACGCAAGTATGTGGATGCCATCGATCGCATCTGGGACAATGTGGTGTCAAAAAAGCTCTATATTACCGGCGGCATCGGCGCGCGGCGCGGGGGAGAGGCATTTGGCGAGAACTATGAATTGCCGAATGCGACCTCGTACAACGAGACCTGCGCCGCTATTGCCAATGTCATGTGGAATCAGCGCATGTTTTTGCTCAAGGGGGATGCCAAGTACCTGGACGTTCTGGAGCGCACCCTGTACAATGGCCTGATTTCAGGCGTTTCGCTGGACGGCGATACGTTCTTTTACCCAAATTGTCTGGCGTTTGATGGCAAGACGCCTTTCAACCAGGGCGCAACGACGCGCACAGCCTGGTTTGACTGTTCCTGCTGTCCATCAAATATTTGCCGCTTTATACCGTCGTTGCCGGGATATTTTTACGCGCAGCAGCAGGATACGATCTATATCAACCTTTATGCAGCGAATGAAGCTTCCCTGCGGTTCAAAGGCAAAGATGTGAAAATAATCCAGGAAACGAACTATCCGTGGGATGGCAAGATTGGCATCACCATTGATGCGAGCGTGGCAGAGCCCTTTGCAGTAAAGCTGCGTTTGCCGGGTTGGGCTATGGGTCGGCCGGTGCCGAGCGATCTCTATTCCTATATTCATACGGAAAAGGTTGCAGCGCTTCTGACTGTCAATCAGGAGCCACAGGAGATACAACCCCGCAACGGTTTTATCACTCTCACGCGAAAATGGTTGCGCGGCGACCGGATTCAACTTGATCTGCCGATGGTCGAGCGCCAAGTCGTTGCGCATGCGTTGGTGACTGAGAATGTCGGCAGAATGGCTCTCGAGCGGGGCCCGATCGTCTATTGTGCGGAGGCCGTCGACAACGCTGGCCAGATCAGCGATCTGGCGCTTCACGCGGATTCCTTGCTGCAGAGCGAGTATTTCGAACATCTTTTGCGCGGTGTCGTGGTATTGAATGGCCGGGCAGAGCGAACGGATGCACCGAATCGGGAACAGGATTTTCATGCGATTCCGTATTATGCATGGAACCATCGCGGCGCCGGAGAAATGGCGGTATGGCTGCCCATTGTCCACAGGTGACGGAAATAGAGGCAAAATCCATTCTGCGCAAGCAGAAAAAGGTTGAATCGTGGTTCGTATCCCGATACGGCATGAATCTCTATCGCGGCTGTTCGCATAACTGCGCCTATTGCGACGGCCGCGCCGAAAAGTACCAGGTGGAGGGCGAATTTGGCCGAGATGTTGCGGTGAAGAAGAACGCGATCGAGGTCTTGCAGCGAGAGCTTGATCCACAGCGCCGGCGAAAGCCGCTGAAGCGGGGCTTTGTATTTGTCGGTGGCGGCGTGTGCGATAGCTACCAGGCGATTGAACTCAGGTATGAATCGACGCGCCAGGCGCTGGAACTCATCGCGCGCTACGATCTTCCGGTTCATATGCTCACCAAATCGACGCAGATTGAGCGAGATTTCGAACTCTTACGGCGAATTCATGACCGATCGCGAGCGATTATCAGCATGAGCTTCTCATCGGCGGATGACGCTATTAGCGCCCATTTCGAACCCGGCGCATCTCGACCAAGTCACCGACTAAAGACGCTGGCAAAGTTTAAAAAGGCTGGTTTTCCCATTGGCATGTACTTGATGCCAGCCCTGCCGTTCATCACCGATTCGCCCGCCAAGATAGCGGAGACAGTACAATCAGCAAAAGACATTGGCATCGACTTTATCATCTTTGGCGGTTTGACCCTGAAAGCAGGGCGGCAGCAGCACCATTTCTATGCTGTTCTGCGCGACTATGATGCGAGCCTGATCCCCAAATATGAGGACATCTACTCCAGCAATCCATGGGGAGAGGCGCGCAAAGATTATTACTATTCGATCCAAAATACATTTGCAGAGATTGCCTCGTCTTTACAGATCCCGGTTCGCATTCCTCCTTTCATCTGGCATGATTTTGTGGATGAGACTGATCGAGTTGTCATCATTCTGGAACATATCGACTATCTGCTCAAGTTGAAGAAGAGAACAAGCTCGTATGGATATGCCGTATACTCGATTTCGCAAGTGCAGGAACCGTTGCAGAATGTTCGGCAGCAATTGCATAATATGAAAGGCATTGGTCCTTCGACAGCCAGATTGATTTGTGAAATACTGGACACCGGCTCGTCAGCTTTTTATGAATGGCTGCTGTTGGGGAAAAAACCGCTGCAAAAATAAATGTGCAAATAGCCTTTCCGTAAAATAAACAATATGTTGTAAATATTATATCATTAACAAAAAAATGTTGCATATTGTAATCTCATTTGATACTTTACGCCGCATTTTTTGCGCGGGAAATGTAACTTTGAAATAAAGAGGAAGAAATGAGCAAAGATCCATTCATCGATGATGACGATTTTACCGATGATGAATACGACACGGGTGCGGACGAAGATGCCGATGAGTTTGGCATCTTTGAAGAAGAAGAGCCGGATGCCGAAAAACTCGATGATGTGAACGGAGACGAGGATTGGGACGAGGAAGAAGACGTCGAGGAAGAGGATGTCATCGAGACAGAAGAGGAGGAAGACTGGGAGGAGGAATATTGGCAAGACGAAGAAGATGATGAAGAAGAGGAAGAGGAAGAGGATGAAGAAGAATGGGAAGAGATGGACGACGAAGACTGGCTCGATGGTGCACCGTCGTGGGAGGGTGACGACGAGTGGGAATGAGTCCAGCCAGATGAGCTCATGACGGTGAATCTGTCAACTTTGGCTGCTTCAGCAAAGGCGCAGGCGACAAGCCTGAGCAGAGAGTGAGCCGACAGTCTGTGGAATCTGCATAGTGAGCGGCCGTCATCGTCGCATTAAGACCGATCATTCGGAGGGTTGCATAAATGAATTTTTTTTTAGAAGAAGTCGATGGAATAAAGATCATTCGAATCAAGGAAGACCGTCTGGATACGAACATTGCTCCTGATCTCAAGGCGCAGCTGCTCGTGCTGATCGGCGAAGGAAAATCGGTTCTTTTGAATCTTGAAGACGTTCAGTATGCGGACAGCTCGGGATTGGGAGCGATCTTGCTGGGCTTTCGCCAGGCACGTGACGCGGGCGGCCAGTTTGCGATCTGCAATGTTCAAAAACGCGTCGAGACCATGATCAGCATCGCGCAGCTGACCAATATCATCAAGATCTATCGCGATAAAGAGGATGCGCTGGCGCAGATGAAAACAAATTAAAAGACTGCAGATAGAAAAAAGGCGTCATGAATTCTCAGGGCGCCTTTTTTTTGTGGATCATTGAAGCGGTGCTACATCGTGTCAGATGATATAGTCGTCTTATGAACAGCCGCTGGTCTCGCCGCAGTTGAGGCATTTATGGCATGCGCCGCTGCGCACCATGATCGCCCCGCAGGATGGACAGGGGGGAGCGTCTTCCTGGCCTTCAAAGGTCGTCTTGGTGACTTGTCCCAGCTGTTTGGCAATATTCTGCTTTTCAACATTTGTCATTTCGGTTGTCTTGGTCTCTTGCTCATCGACCGCATTTTTTCCCAGATATCGCAACTCCAGCCAGCGAAATATATAGTCAGCGATGGATTTTGCCATGCGAATCTTGGGATTATTGGTGTAACCATAGGGCTCGAAACGGGTATGGGTGAACTTGCGGACGTATGTCTCGAGCGGCACGCCTGACTGCAAGCCGATCGAGATGGAAGTGGCGAAACAATCCATGAGCCCGGACACCACAGATCCCTCCTTTGCCATGGTCACAAAAATCTCGCCAGGAGTGCGATCCTCGTACTCACCGACTGTGATATAGCCTTCATGACCGCCTATTTCGAACTTGTGAGTGATCGCTGTTCTTTCATCCGGCAACCGGCGACGAATACCGCGCGATCCCTGTGGTGTGGTATCGGCGCCAAACTGCGCGTCCAAATCCTGTTTCGCCTTGTTCGATTTTACAGTCGATAGCGGCTGTGTACGCTTCGAGCCGTCCCGGTAAATGGCTATGGACTTGAGGCCCAGCTCCCATGCTTTCATGTAGGTGTCGGTAATGTCATCCGCTGTCACGTCTGTCGGCATGTTGACGGTTTTGGATATGGCGCCGGACAGAAAGGGTTGCACAGCGCCCATCATTCTGACATGTCCCATGTGATGGATATATCGAGAACCGTTTTGCGGCTTGAACGCACAATCAAAGACCGCCAGATCAGCGTCTTTGATGTGCGGTGCGCCCTCTATGGTGTCGAACTGATCGATGTACTCGAGGATTTCTTTACGCTCGTCATCAGAATAGCCAAGGCGTGCCAGTGCGGGCTCGACCGTGTTATTGACCAGTTTCATGAAACCGCCGCCAACCATGTTCTTAAATTTCACCAGCGCAAGATCAGGTTCGATGCCGGTCGTGTCGCAATCCATCATAAAGCCGATCGTGCCGGTCGGAGCGAGGACGGTCACTTGCGCATTGCGATACCCATAGCGTTCGCCGAGTTCAAGCGCGTCGTTCCAGACCTCCTGCGCCGCTTTATACAGATCGACGGGCACACTCTGGCGGTCAATGCCCTGCAAAGCCTTTTGATGCTTCTTCATGACATCGAGCATGGGTGTGCGGTTTTTTTCAAACTCTTTAAACGGATGCACAGCGCTGGCAAGGATGGCGGAGGAGAGGTAGGCTTGTCCCGTCAACAAGGCCGTGAGGGTGGCCGCAAGGGCGCGACCCTGGGCGCTGTCGTATGGAAGTCCAAAGTACATGAGAAGCGCGCCGAGGTTGGCATAACCCAGGCCGAGAGGACGAAACAGATGACTGTTGAGGCTGATTTTTTCATTCGGATAACTGGAATTACCCACAATGATCTCTTGCGAGACGATGAGGATGTGGATGGCGCGGCGATAAGCCTCGATGTCAAATGTGCCGTCCTCTTTGAGAAATTTCATCAAGTTCAGCGACGCCAGGTTGCAGGCGGAATCGTCGATGAACATGTACTCGCTGCAGGGATTGGAGGCGTTGATCGGCGCTGAGTTGGGACAGGTATGCCAGTCGTTGATCGTGGTGTGGAACTGAATGCCCGGGTCGCCGCACACATGGGCCGCTTCGCTGATCATTTTCATCAGATCGCGTGAACGATGCCGGTCGACCACCTCACCGGTGGTGACCGCCCTTGTGCACCATTCTCGGTCTTCCTGAACAGACATCATGAAATCATCGCTGACGCGAATGCTGTTGTTAGAGTTTTGGAAAAATACGGATGAATAGGCTTCGCCACCAAAAGAGCCGTCGTAACCAGCGTCAATCAAAGACCATGCTTTTTTTTCTTCATTGACTTTGCAGTTGATGAACTCTACGATATCCGGGTGGTCAATATCGAGAATCACCATCTTGGCAGCGCGTCGCGTCTTGCCGCCCGACTTGATCACGCCGGCAAAAGCATCATAGCCGCGCATGAACGAGACCGGGCCGGATGCCAGACCGCCGGTGGATAAGAGCTCTTTGGAGGAACGAAGTGGCGATAGATTGGTGCCGGTGCCCGATCCCCACTTGAACAACAATCCCTCTGTTTTGGCCAAATTGAGAATCGATTCCATCTCGTCTTTGACAGAATTGATGAAACAGGCGGAACATTGTGGTTTTTCTTCACAGCCCATGTTAAACCAAACCGGGCTGTTGAACGCCGCTTTCTGATTCACGAGCAGATGAATGAGCTCGGCCTCATAGGTGTCGGCATCTTCGGCGCCGGCAAAATAGCCGTCCTTGCGTCCCCATGCTTTCAATGTCCGAGCGACTCTATCGATGAGCTGCCTGACGCTTGTCTCGTGTTCATTTCTATCACGATAGGTGTGAAAATATTTTGATGCGACGATATTGATGGCTGTCTGCGACCAGTTCTTCGGAACTTGTACCTGTTCCCGTTCAAAGAGCACCTCGCCTTTGTCACTAATGATCGAGGCGGTTCGAAACTCCCACTCAATTTCATCATAGGGATGGGTGCCAGGCGTTGTGAAAAAACGGCGAATTTTCAACTTTTCCGTACGTCCATTCGTCGGCGCAGAAGGCGTGTTCGCTATATGTTCTGTCGTGGTCTCGAAATCATCGAATTCAAACTGCATTTCAGACGTTTTTCCCATGGTCATCCTAAAAGTAAGTTGTGCTGTTTCATTGCTTTTATCATTTCATGAAGCTGCCAGGCTGAGGATGTTTGTGTGTTCGCGACAGGATAGTACTGTCAATTCTTGTGCTTCACCGTTCCCGCTAATCCCGAATCAATATATAGAATTGAAAATCCTTTGTCAAGGAAAAAAAGTCTACATTTAGTGGTATTTTATGTCAAGACGTCAATTTGTAGTGGTTTAATCGCAAGATATAGAACAATCTCTTGGGCAGGATTATTCATAAAACAAAAGAAATACTCAGACAATAACGTTTGTACAATCTAATAAATTTCGAGAATCGAATCAACTTGTTCTTTTGCGCTTGTTGTCTTGATGGCAAGATTATTTTCGCAGCCATGCTTTATGTAAATATCCACGAGCGGCTTGGTCATTGCGGAAATTCTATCCGGTGCCAGAGGCTCTCCCAGATGATCCACAGGATTGAGGATCAACTGCTTTACCGGCGCAATGCAGCAGCTCAGATCGATGAGATCATAATCCGAGAGCGCATCGGGCACGGACGCGTGGATGAATTCTGGCTTGTAATATTCATGCAGAACAAGCGACCCATAGGAGAGCAGTGGCTCTATGAGAATGACAGCGCCAAAGGATCTGACCGTTGCTGCGTGTTGGACAATGGCGCAGGTGCGTCCTTTGCCGATGAGAGTCAATCGGCGAGCGTCAGCAATGGCGCGATTCTCAAGGTAGTGCAGAAAGTCGATGATCTGTTTTGTCCGCACATGCACAAGGCTTTCACCCAGCAGGATGCCGAAAAACCAGATGTTAAAGTCGCCGACGCCTATGCCAAAGTGATAGGCGTCTCCACGAAATTTCCCAGGGCCGCACTCGCCATAGCCGAGTAAATCCGGAATGATGATCGTGCGCCCGCGTCTGACTGACGGCACGATCCACGGCTCGCGCGCAGCGCTCTGCAGGCCCCTTTCATCTATATAGAGGATGGCGGCGCCATCATTTTCCCGCTTTGGTCTCAAGATGACGAATGGCAGCACATAGTCGTTGGTTTTCAGGAATCTCTTTTCAATCCGATAGTCTGGTTTGTCGATGCTGCCACAATAGACATCGTCGAGACAGCCGGGGAGGGTGTCGGAGAATTGCGCTTGAATGAACGTCCTGACTTTTTGCGGGTGTTCCGGCGAGACGCGCCGCTGGTCTAAAAGCGCGATTTTTGCCGCCGCCTGTTCAGCATTGAGATGAAAAATGAATCTGTTCGACCTTGAATCGGCGACTTGTCCAGCGTCAGTGACGCACAACTCTGCTGGCGGATGTATCGTCACTTTTATTTCAGTCGAGTCGCCCTGAACGCGGAGCGCTTTGAGAAAGAAAGAATAGAGCGCCTCTCTGTTCTGTCGCGTCGATACATGCGAAGAATCGTCTGTCGCAATGCGCAGATTGTCCGGCATATGATACTGATCATAGACTAGCTGCGTCTCTTCGGCCGTCTCGATTGCACCCTGAATGCTGAAAAAATCGCGGCTTGTCGAGATGATCAGCGTCGGCTTGGGCGCCCGAACTTGAAGCAAGTCAGCGTGATCAATGCCGCGGGCCAGTCCGGATAAAAAATTTTGTTCCGCATCCTGTGGGCCGATGGATTCGAGCAGGCGTTTAAAGCCTGTTATATAACATTCCGGTGCCGAGGCGCTGATTCGATCATCGAACGCCGCAATATAGGCGGACTGCGTGCCGCCGCCGGAGCGTCCGGTGATGCCGATGCGATCGCCGTCGACCTCAGGGCGAGTGAGAAGATAATCGACCGCTCGCATGCCATCCCAGATCATATGCTTTGCCAACGAGCTGCCGATGAGAAAGCATTGGGCGCCCGGATACGAATGCTCCTTTGTCGGGCCGCCTATTTTCGACTGCCGGAAGACGGGATCGAGGTATTGCACCCGTTCCCCCTGGCCAACCGGATCAAAGGCGAAAACGATAAAGCCCTTTTTGACAAGATTGATGATCACAGTCTGATAAATGGCGCTGCGAAAGGCCTCGGCAGAGTGGCCGCTGCAATAGAGGATAGCCGGCGCTTTTTCCGGGCACGGCCTGGGAAGAAAGAGGCAGCAAGTGACATAAAAGTCAGGCTGGGATTCGAACAAAATCTTTTCCACCCTGTAATCTGGTCGTACAACCGTGCCGGTGACGACAGCATGCAGCGGCGTGCGTTCCGGAAAGGGACCGACGAGCTGCAGCAATGTCTCTCGCACATGGCTTTGTCGCCGCTGCCAATCGGCGAGCGTTTTCAGCCTGGCGATGTCCGCCTGCCGCTGCGCTAAAAGGGCGAACGCTTTTTCAGCATAATAGTGATAGAGAGAGTTTTGCGCATCAGAATAGCGGAGCCAATTGGCCACAATGTCGTACTCTTGCGCTTTCAGGGCTGCGGCCATGAAGGCGCACAGCAGGAAGAGATATTTCTTTGGGCAAAGCCTGTTCATTGTCACTCGCAGGATAGTGCTGCCGTGTCAATATTGCGAGCCAGTTGCCGGGCGCCGGCGCGGTCAGAGTGAGGCGGCCCTGGTCGCCCCATTCGCCCGTCGATACGCTCATCCAAGCCAGATGGGCTTCATCTTGCTCGCGATTCGATCAGAGTGGATAGCTCCACGGCGCGCGATAGTCGCGCTTTAAATACTGGTTTGCTTCCGGATCATGCAGGATGATCTGCTGCTCGCCGTCCCACGCGATGCTGCGGCCCACTTTGGCCGAGAGCATGCCGAGCAGGCTCATCGTCGTCGAGCGGTGGCCGATCTCGATGTCGCATATTGGTTTTTCGCGGCTCTCGATGCAGGTGAGAAAGTTGGCCCACAGCTCTGGGATGTTCTGCTGGTCGGGTTCGTGCAGCTGGGGCGGCTCATGGACGATCGCTCCATTGCGCACAGGATAGAATGTCCAGCCGTCGTGCCAGCCAATGTGCACAGTCCCCAGCGTGCCATAAAAATAGATGCCGAGCTCGTGCTTTTCCGCTGCATTGCCGCCATAGCGGCGACTCTCCCAAGTGGCAATGAAATCCTGAAATTCAAAATGCACCACCTGTGTATCCGGAGCTTCTGTGTTGTCCTGCAGGATGTGACGCGCGGCGACGGAATGCACCGATTTTGGATATTTTTCCTCCGTCCACCAGAGAATATGATCGAGCCAGTGAATGCCCCAGTCGCCCAACTGACCATTGGCAAAATCCAGAAAACTGCGAAAACCACGCGGATGTATCTTGCTGTTGTAGGGCCGATAGGGCGCCGGACCGCACCAGAAATCCCAGTCGAGGCCTGCTGGAATTTCGGAATCAGGTGTGGCTCGTCCCGGGCCGCCGTCGTGGTGGACGAAGGATCGGATCATGCCGATCTCGCCGGCGCCGCCCTGCTTGAGGAATTGAATGGCTGACATATTGTGCGGTGAGGTGCGCCGGTGCAGACCAACCTGCACCACGCGCTCGTGCTCTCGAGCCGCTTTCACCATTGCGCGACCTTCGTAGATGGTATGACAGATCGGCTTTTCCACATAGACGTCTGCGCCCGCTTCAATCGCCGCAATCGTCGGCAGCGCATGCCAATGGTCGGGCGTGGCGACGATGACGATCTCTGGCTTTTCCTTCTGCAACAGCTCCCGATAGTCCTTGTACTGTCTGGCCACATCACTGGTCAGCGGCCGCATTTTTTCCTGCGCAACGGCCAGCTGATGGTCATCCACATCGCACAGCGCGGTAATCTTGCATTGCCGCGAGGCAAGCGCAGCGCCCGCGATGTTCATGCCCCACCAACCGGCGCCGATGACGGCGGTTTTGTACATCTTTGCCTTCTGGCCATTCAGGATGAACGGTGCAGCGAGTGTTGAGGCGGTTGTCGTCTTGAGAAAGTCTCTTCTTTTCAAATTCATCTCAGGTCCTCATTGATCGTTAATACTCATCTGCTTTGGTCGACTGTCGCCAAATAATAGTTGATCCAGCTATTGTTGATGTCCAGGGACTGCGCTTTTTGCAGCTCTGCGCGGGCGCGATCCAGATCACCTTTGCCATAATAGCCCAATCCGACGAGATAGTGCGCCTGCGCGCGTCTTCTGTTCTGCATGCCTTTCTCACCAAACTTGGCAAAGAAATCGATCTCCTCGTCCGATGCCAATCGCTCTTGTCCTTGTACGATCATGCGATCAAATAAAGCCATGGCCTCGACGTCTTGTGCGAGCTCTTGCAGCGCCTTGCCCTTGTAAAACATAAAGTGATCGCGGCCTTCCATGCCCGATGCCAGCTCAAAGTGCTTGTGATAGCCTTCACTGCCCTGCAGCTTGAGTGATTGGCCGATGAAATAGTGGTTTCTGATGGCGCGAATGTCATAGATCGGCCGCCCAACCTCCAGATTGTCCGGATAGGTGGTCGC
Organism: Candidatus Zhuqueibacterota bacterium; assembly: GCA_003854995.1. Lineage (GTDB taxonomy): Bacteria > Zhuqueibacterota > Zhuqueibacteria > Residuimicrobiales > Krinioviventaceae > Kriniovivens. The sequence continues at coordinate 150 of RQOI01000223.1, read as the reverse complement.
GGTTTGAAAATCGGCCTGTGCTCGCTGGTATGCCCCGGAACGTAAACAGGTCAATCCTCGGAGCAGATGCGCATCGACAAAAACATCATGAATATCTCCGCCGCCTTCCCAGACATTAAAGTGGTGCGAGGTCAAGATATCAATCGCAGC
>RQOI01000222.1 GCA_003854995.1 Candidatus Zhuqueibacterota bacterium | reverse complement strand
GATATCGTCGAGTTTCTGGCCAGGGCATCGCACTCGCTGAAGCGGATGGGGCTCCCCAGGCTTTATATGGCTCTGGCGATCGGGAGAGTCAAAGGGAACACCCTTGAAATCGCGGGCACGGGATTACCGGCCGGCCTGATATTCAGATCTCGAACGGCGACCGTTGAAGAAATTCCGCTAAAGGGCGTCCCGCTCGGCGGCTATGGAGGCGGCATGTATCATCGGCACACCATGACTCTTGCCCCAGGGGATACATTGATCCTGATGACGGACGGCTTTCCTGAATTGTTCAACGATAATGGCGAAGAGTTGGGCTATGATAAAGCGAAGGACATTTTCATCGAGGTCGCGCAACGGTCACCAGTTGATATTATTCGCAGATTTAACGACATCGCTGCATCATGGATGAATGGTCAAGCGCAGAAAGATGATATGACTTTTTTGGTCGTCAAGATGAAAGAGCAAAAGAAATCAAAACAATATTCGGTCGTGGTCTCTCAATCAGCGCAAATTGCCTGATCTCGATGTTTTCGCCACAGGCAGAATTATCAAAATAAACCAACTCTTAAAGGCAGCAATCACAAGCATCAAAAAGGAGGTACACAATGTCTGCACCAATGAACGGATTCCGCTATATCCACAAGGCCATCCGCCACGAGCTGGATGCCCTCGAGGTTTTGACCGACCCTCGCACCGAAAACGGCCCGGAGCTTTCCGGCCTCGCCGAACGCCTCAGTTTTTTGCGTGAGGTGGTAAAGCTTCACGCCGCCGGCGAAGAGGAGGTCCTCTACCCAGCCCTTGACAGCCGGGTGCCCCAGGTCACCCGCTCCTATTCTCTCGATCACCAGTTCGAAGAGTCTTCCTTTGATACGGTCGCAGCGACATTGGCCGGTCTACAATCGGCGCCGCAGGGAGCCAAGCCGCGCGAACTGGCTCTGCAGCTGCACCGCCAGATGATCGGCCTCAACGCGACCCTGAGTCTCCACATCTGGAAAGAGGAGGAGCAGCTCCTTCCTCTGCTGGATGAGCATTTCAGCGTGGCGGAGCAGGGTGCGATGGCCGGGCAGATTGTGGGACATATTCCGCCCGAGATGATGCAGCCACAGCTGCCGTGGATGCTGGTGGCGCTGACGGCTGACGAGCGGGAAGATCTGCTGCGCACAGTGATGGGCACAGTCCCCCCTGAACCGTTCCGCGCCCTGGGCGCCAGAGTCAAAGCCGATCTGCCGCGCGCAGATTGGGCCGAGCTCACAAAGCGGCTGCCGGAGCTGGCATCTGTCTGAGGACGGATTGGGCAGGCCATCTGCTGCCGGAGCGAGCGAAATCCGCCCCGGCAGCACTGGCGCAACCGGGCTTTAGTTTTTTCGCACCTGCCAAAGCGGCCGGTGAGCCGAGAATTTAGTCCTGCCGTATCGTCAGGACCGGCTGCGCAGCAAGGCGAACGACTCTTTCCGCAACAGAACCAAAGACAAGCCGCTTCAAGCCTGTCTGGCCGCGGGTGGAGATGACGATGAGATCGACCTTTTCTTCGCCGGCAAATTTGACGATCTGATCCGCCGCATTCCCTACAATCACACGGGAATGCACCGTCACTTTTGGCGATATCCTCTTTTTGATCTCGTCCTCCAACTTTACGCGAAAAGATTTCTCCAGTTGTTGCTGATGCTGCAAAACGTAGAGAGGAACCTGCATCATGGTATCGTTGACATCAACCGGGACCGGAGCGACGACGTGCAGGACGAATAATTCAGCGGCGAAATGCAGCGCCAGTTCGTTGGCAAACTC
>RQOI01000221.1 GCA_003854995.1 Candidatus Zhuqueibacterota bacterium | reverse complement strand
TGGCGGAAAAGGCCATGGCCAGCGCCGCTGTGCCGACGAGCACGACCGGCTTCAATACATTCACTTTGAACAACCAGTTTAAAAGCTGCATCAGGATGGCGCAGACGACAAAAGTGCCGCTGAGGATCAGACCAGTGTGCTGTACGATCCAGGCGATCATATCATCGGTCATCCAGGAAGAGCCTTTGGCGCCTTTGATCAGGGCAAAGTACATGATGATGGCAAAGGCGACGCCGGCGAAAAGCGATCCATATTTCCGGATGCGACTCTCATAGTCGAATGTGAAAATGAAACGAGCAATGGTCTGTATGATCGCGCCGACCGTGAAGGCGACGACCACAGAGATCAGGATGCCGGAGACAATCGCCACCGCCTTGGTCGTGTTGATGTAGGTGACCAGCGCTCCCATGTTCTGCCCCAGCCCGATGACTTTGGCCATGGAGATGGCCACCGCCGCACCGAGGAGTTCGAACACGACTGAAACCGTTGTCGACGTCGGCAGGCCAAATGTGCTGAACAGGTCGAGCAGCATGACGTCCGTCAGCATTACGGCGAGGAAGATGAATAAAAGCTCGTGGAGTGAAAAATATTGCGGATGAAAGATGCCCCGGCGCGCCACCTCCATCATGCCGCTCGAAAATGTCACGCCGAGCAGGATGCCGATGCTGGCGACGATCATGATCACCTTGAAGGAGGCAACTTTAGCCCCGATCGCGGAATTCAAGAAATTGACGGCATCATTGCTGACGCCGACGATCAAATCCGAGGCTGCCAGCGCAAAGAGCACGACGACGACAAAGAGATAGAGTTCCATCTTTTACTTTCAATTTAGAATAGTTATGATTTTGGCAAAAAGTTTATGCAAAACAGCACTGTCCGCTTTCATTCGATCTATTTTATTCATTTCCTGCGATATTTCTGTTAATTTTATGTTAAGAAATTGTTAAGAAAAAATCTAGATAAAAAATCTTGCCATCGCATTTTTTTCATTCGGAAGAACTATATAATTTACTTGCTTTCTATGTATCTTACCATTAATTTTGCGAAAAGCCAAATAGAGTTTATCATAAAAGTTGCCATGGCAAAAAAAATACTGCTCGTCGATGATGAAAAAGATATACTCGAGCTGCTCGAGTTCAATCTGGAGGCCGAGGGTTACAAGACCTATAAAGCTCGAGATGGTGAAGAGGCGCTGAAGAAAGCCGTGGAAAAGCTGCCGGACCTCATTTTGCTCGACATCATGCTGCCGAAGAAGGATGGCTTGACGGTGCTGCGCGAGTTACGGGCGAACAGAACTACTGCCGACATTCCGGTCATCTTTTTGACCGCCAAAGACAGTGAAATCGATGAAATAGTCGGTCTCGAATTGGGAGCGGATGATTATATCATCAAGCCAATCTCCATTCGCAAGCTGCTGGCACGCGTCAAAAAGTCGTTCCGCAAAACGCACCAGCAGATGATCGATACATCGGAATCTCTCGCTTTTGGCGCGTTGATCATCGATCCAGCCAGCTATCAGGTCGTCGTCGATGGGAAAGAGGTGACGCTCACCAAAAAAGAATTTGAAATTCTGCACTTTCTGGCGCGCCGTCCCGGACGCGTCATCACGCGCAGCATTCTTCTCGATGAGCTGTGGGATGATAATGTGGTCGTCATCGACCGCACGGTTGATGTTCATATTCGCAAGATCCGTGAGAAACTGGGCGTTTATATGGACCTTATTGAGACGGTCAAAGGCATCGGCTACCGATTCAGAAGCGAATAGCCTGCCGTCATGAACATCTCACTGCGAAAAAAAATAATCTTTCTTGTCCTGTCATTACTGGTCGTCGTCACGCTGGCGGCGAGCATCCTCTCCACCTTCGAGATTCAAAGGTATTACAGGGAGCGCATTTTCAACCAGATGGTCACCCAACTGGACGAGGTCGAATATCTGCTCGACACGTTGAATCTGGATTTTCGCACTCTGACGGATTATGATTACCTGGCTCGCTATGCGCAGCGTTCCGGCCATCGCTTGACGTTGATCGACTCTTTGGGCGCGGTCATTTTTGATTCGAAAGTGGCTCCAGATTCTCTGTCTCTCCTGGAGAACCATCTGACAAGAGCCGAGATTCAGATGGCCCTCGCCAAGGGAATAGGGCAAAATGAACGCAAGAGCGCCACCTTGCATCAGTCCATGTTTTACGTGGCCAAATTGCATGAATTCGAAAAGACGCATGCTATCAAGTATATCCGTCTGGCTTTGCCGATGGAAGAAGTGCAAGTCGTCCTCAGAGCGGTGCGCTGGAAGATCATGCTGGGCAGCGGCATCGCGCTCATTCTCATGGCTGTCGTCAGCTTTCTCATCGCCAGTCGCCTCACCTATCAGATTCATCAGTTGTCCGCTGTGGCTGAAAAAATAAAGACCGGCAACTATGACGAACGATTTGATGTGACCGGCAGGGATGAAATCAGCGAGTTGGCGGATCTTTTAAATGCAATGCTGGACAGGATAAAAAATGACATGGTGCAAATGAAAAAGCTCGAACGGATGCGAAGTCAATTCCTCGGCAATGTCTCGCACGAGCTGCGAACGCCTATTTTTACTCTGCAGGGCTATCTTGAAACGCTGATGCAGAACCCGAATGCCGAGCCGAAAAGAAAGTTTATCAAAAGTGCCTATCGACAAGCTGCTCGGCTGAATAACTTGCTCACCGATCTCATCGATATTTCGCGCATCGAATCCGGTGAAATGCAAATGACCTTCATCGCATTCGATGTGCATCACTGGCTGCAAAAGATGGTCGCGGATGTGCGGGACATCGCGGTTGAGCAATCCATTGAATTGCGCCTGGTCAATGATGTTAGAGAAAACGTCCAGGTGCTCGGCGATCGCGACAGACTCAATCAGGTAATGTCAAATCTTCTGATCAATGCCGTCAAGTATAACAAGATCAATGGCAGGGTGGAGGTGGGCTATATCGTTCGCGCCGGCAAGGTTGAGATTTACGTCTCTGACACCGGGCGCGGCATCGCCCCGGAACACCTGTCGCGTATCTTTGAGCGTTTTTATCGGGTCGATAAAGAACGGTCGCGCGAAGTCGGGGGGACAGGATTGGGGCTCGCCATCGTCAAACACATCATCGAAGCGCATCACAGCAGAGTGTTCGTGGAGAGCGAGATCGGCGTGGGCTCGAGATTCAGCTTTCAATTGCCGAGGGTGTGATAGATCATTTATCGGCAGCCATTTCGCGCACAGCGGTCGCCGGCGCCGCTGTCTTTTGCCAGGACGCCGGGTTCAGCAGGCGCGATTTTTCCTACCGCACCAGCATCATCTTTTGCACAAACCGTCCCCCGGGCGTTTCCAACACAGCATGATACAGACCAGAGGCCACCGGCTCTCCATAGTCGTTCACGCCATCCCACGCAATTTTGTGAAATCCCGGTCTGAGCTCTGCGGCGATGAGCATCCGAGCCTGACGGCCGAGCAGATCATAGACGACCAGGGTGACAAAAGACGGCTCAGCGATATCAAATCGCAGGATCGTCGATGGATTGAACGGATTTGGATAGTTCTGGTGCAAGGCGAACTGATCCGGCAACGGCGGCGCAATTTGAATGACGTCGCTTGCATGTCGCGCCCCATTTGATTGTACATCCTGCACTTGATAAAAATAGGTGATTCCCGATTCGATGTTCTCATCGGTGAAATGATACTTTCCATCCGACCTCGCGGCGATGAAAGCGCTGACCGTCTCGAATGGGCCTTCCTTTTGCGTGGACCGCAGCACGTTAAAGCCGGTGTTATCCCATTCGTAACGCGATTCCCACGTCAATCGGATGCCGGCATAAGGCACATGCATGGCGATGAACGATTTGAGCTCGACGCTGGTGATCACCTCCAGTGTCCAGGACGTGCTGACAGTATCCTCTTGATCATAGACCAAAGCCTGCACTGTCATTTCACCCGATCCTGTCGACTGGGTGTAAAGTCGATAGTTGTTGGATGCACCTTTGGTGTGACCATTCACCTGCCAGAGATAGTGCAGAGCATCGCCGTCCACATCTGTTGCGTGCACATGAAAATCAACAGTTGCGGGAATTTTTATTTTGCCGAGTCGACGCAGCGATGGTCGACACTGGTCGTCGGCGATTTTGGGTGGGCGGTTGGCGTTTGCCACTCTGACATGCAGCGATTTCGCGGTAAAAGCGCCGAATTCGTCCCTCGCTTGAAAGACAATGTCGTGCAGACCGGCTTGCTCATATGATGGCGTCCAGGAAAAAATGGCCGTGGCCGGATGCAAGACCGCGCCCTGCGGGCCATTCAGCATGGCGAACGAGATCGAATCATTTTCAGCATCGGTGAACGAAAGCTGGATGCGCACTTTATCATTTTCCGCCGTGAAAAGGCTGTCCGGCGCAGAAATGGCCGGCGCCTGATTGGGCAGGACGTGCGCGGTAAAATCGAGCGACAAGTCGGCTGTCTTTGCCGCCAGACATTGCTGCGGCGTGACAGAGCCCAGCTGCCACGCGGCGTTGACGAGCCCTATTGAATCGGTCTCTATCGACGCGGTCGGCGCGATGAAACCATGTCCCGGCAGTGTCTCAAAAAGTACGCGATTTCCCGCAATGCCGTTCTCGTACTGATCGGTCAATCGCACCACGATCTTTTGATTGAGCGGGTGGTGCGCGATGCCAGTCTGTTCATCGCCGCTCATTTTGCGCAGCGCAAATGGCTGGTCCGGCAACGCCCGGATGAAGAAACTGACTGTCGAGGAAAAAGCGGGCGCCACGGCCTTGATGATGATCTTGCCAGATCGCCTGCCGACTTTTGCCTCAATCTGTGCGTATCCCGCACCATCGGTCGTTTGATTCAATGAATCGAGAAAGGCGACATCCCCCTGCAACAGCTCGAAAGCGACGTTCGCGTCGGCTATGCCCAGATTGTTTTCATCTGCCAGCCGCACTCGTAATGGCGTCAGCATTTGATTGACGGTCTGCGATTGTCCATTGCCGGAGATGATGGCGAGTTCGCGTGCTGTGCCGTGCACATAGATCGTGTCAGGAGAATTGAATAATTCAATGCCGCTTTCGCTAAAAGATCGGACGACAATCTCATATGCCTTGTGGCCGACAACCTGGCCGAGTCTGAAAAAGGCCACAGCACTTCCATCTGCATCTGTCCTTGCTGTATAATTTGGCGTCCCTGATGCTGTGAACACACCATCGCCCTTGGCGACGCAAAAGAACACCGAATGGCCGGCCACCGGTTCATTATAGGTGTCAAGGATTCTGACGATGAAAGGATGCTGCAGAATCTCGCCGCGAGCCGCCGACTGTCCATTTCCGGAGAGGATGACGAGTTCATTTGCCGTTGATGACACAGTGCTCGCCGCAATGGTCAGCGGCGAGTTTGCCAAATGTCTGCCATCGACGAGTGCGATGACGACCAACCGCTGTCGTTCCCCCAGTCCTCCGAGCACCCAACGGATGAACGCCCGGCCATCACTATCCGTTGTCAGGTCAATCGATCTCTCGCCATTCTCCTGAAAAGAGCCGGAACCGCTGCTGATGTGGCATTGGACGGTGAAACCGGCTATGGCCTGGCCATCCTGATCGGCAATTTTCACGATTATTGGCTGTGGCAATGCATGGTTCGCAGCGCCGATCAGATTGGTGGTGTCGGACAGAACATGGATGGCCTGCGGTTGCCCGAGCTGTACAGAGGCGTAAAAGATGATCGGGCTGCCCTGCAAAGGTGATCCATTGAAATGGCTGACGGCATGAACGATCAGCTTGTTCTCGCCGAGCTCTTCGCCGAGCGTCACAGAGGCTGATGCTGCCCCGGACGAGTCCGTGGCGATGACAACCTCTCGCGTGCCGTCGATTGAGCCCTCT
>RQOI01000220.1 GCA_003854995.1 Candidatus Zhuqueibacterota bacterium | reverse complement strand
GCCAAAGATGATGATGTTTGACATAAAATCTTTCGGTTTGCCATCATGCGGGCCTTTGTCGAAATTTCCGTCGTGACCATAAATCCCCTCGACGATGTGCAGCTCAGGCCTGGTGACGCTGTTGTTATCCAGGCAGCGCGACGCCCATGCCTCCATGCCATGCCCACAGTTGAAACTATTGCCGGGTTTATCCCAGCGAGGAACCCCGTCAGCCTCGTGGCGTAAATAGTTGTCCTCAATTAAAGATGCGGCGCGCGGATTTCTGTGATCGGCGCTCATATCCAGATTTGCCGTGAATGAGGTGCAATGCGCCTGGTAATTCGCTGCGATGGCGCCCTGCAGATTTTTCGCCGCCAGGGTCAGGCCCATACCGTGCGCCTTGAACTTGGCAATGTTGAGGAGGAAGGTGTTTGGCGCATTGATTGGCCAGAGATAGGGAATTTTTGTAAAGTATATCCCGTTTGGCACGTCCTTCCATACAATCAGCGATGGATCCATGCGCGTGACCTTGGTGCCTTTGACAAAGAGGTTGGCGCCGGTGCGACTGACCATCGCCGCATAGCCGTTATCCTCCTGCAGATCTTCTCCGTTCACCTCACGAATGTGGAATTGATTGCCCGCCAGTCCCAGGGTTTTCATTCCCTCGATGAGCCCTTCCATAAAATCGGGATCAGTGACGATGCCCATTTTCAAGTCAGCGGCGGCGTTCTTTGAATAGCTCGTGAGATTGGGCTTCATGGCGATCAGAGTGTCGATCGGAAAGGCATGGCCGTCATTCTCTCCCTTGGGGACAAAGGCGGCTCTGGCAAAAAGGTCGCCCGCCTGCTTTTTTGCGACGTCGTTGTGCTTGCTGTCCACCGAGGTCCGCATGATAAAGACAGCGTCAGGATGTTCCTCGATGAAAGGGTGGACGCCAAAATAGGCCGCCGCTGTGCGCCGGCTGTGCGCCAACAGGGAGGACGCCGGCAGCAGGCTGGCAAAGCCGGCCGAGAGCTGTAAAAATTGTCGTCTGTTCATATTATCTCTCTTTTTTTATCTCATCTAAGGTATTAAAAAAACGCCTCACACGACACCAAGACACAAAGAGACAGAATGGAGGGCCTTGCATCTGAATTTTCCAGGCTAAGGAATGTAAGCAAAATCTCATCAAATCCAACAAAAAAAATGGCTCTATGATGTTTTGAGTGGGTAAAAGCGAACCGCCGAGATCGCCGAGGAGCGCAGAGAAAATCATATTTCATTTCAAATATTCAATGCTTGTGATAAATATCCCGCTCTATTGTCCGCCCAGGATGGATGTCCTGGGCGAACTTTTCCCTGAGCAAATTGGATAATCGGAATCGTGCGGAAATAGTGCTTTGTATTTTTATAATTTATCTTAAATTGAAAAGGACAGCACGACGCTGTGTGGCCCTGTTCTTCAACTCAAATTCGATATGAAACCAACTCTATTTTTTCTCCTGATCATTACAAGCTTTAAGTCGATGGCGACGGATGCTGTCATCGGCTATTATCCGGAGTGGATGAAGAGCAATGTGCCCGCCTCGGCGATCGATCTGGGACGCCTGACGCACGTGATGCACGCCTTTGCGTGCCCGACAGCGGATGGTCAGATCGTGCACGGCGCGAATTTCCTCTATCCCGCGCTGAATGAGCGCATCCATGCGCAGGGACGGATCATCCTCCTGGCGCTGGGCGGCGCGAGCGGATCGGCTGAATTCTCACCGATGGCGGCGGATTCGATCAGTCGCAAAGCGTTCGCCGCCAACGCGCTGCAGTTTTGCCTGCAGCATCATTATGATGGCATTGACCTGGATTGGGAGTACCCCGCGACTGCATCAGATCGTCAAAATCTGACCCTGCTGGTCAACGCCATACGTGCAGAATTTGAAAAGCTGATGCGACCGCAGCCGCTGCTGATCACCATGGCGGTGACGGCCAGCGACTGGGCAGGACGGTGGATCGATTATGACGAACTGACACAATACATCGACTGGTTCGGCTGCATGACCTATGATTTTCACGGCGACTGGACGGCGCAGGCCGGTCATAATTCGGCGTTGTACGCGAGCAGCGGCAAACAGCATGGCTCTGTCGATCAGGGATTTCGCTATTTGAATAACACGCGCGGCGTACCACTGGACAAAATTGTCATCGGCGTGCCGTTTTACGGGCGTCAATTCAATGCCTCAGAGCTCTACGGCGCCACTACAGGCAGCTGTTCAGAGCATCAATACAGAGAAATTGTCACGTTCATTCAGGCCGGCTGGACGCGCTACTGGGACGATGTCGCCAAGGTCCCCTATATCATCAATCCGGAACAGTCAAAGTTCATCTCGTACGACGATACGCTGTCCGTTCGATTAAAGTCTGAATATGCCATCGAGAAAGAAATAAAGGGTGTTATGATCTGGGCGCTCGGTCAGGACCGGCTCGATGGTCGACAACCGTTGCTGGAGGCGATGGTTGAGCCATTTCTGAATCGAGCAGCCGTTGGATCAAGGGCGGATCGAGCAAATTTTTTGCTATCCAATCACCCCAATCCATTCAACGCCGCGACGACTATATCCTTCTACGTGCCGCAGCGCGAGCAGGTCTCGCTGCAGGTGTATGATATTCAGGGACGACTGATCGCATCCCTGAAAAAAGGTATTCTGCAGGAGGGCGCCTACGATATCCAGTTTGTCCCCCCTCATCTGTCCTCCGGCATCTATCTCTGCAGGCTGCATTCACCGACATTTTCAGAAATTCTTAAAATGACCTATTGCAAATGAGAGGTGCATATGAGACAACCATTCAAGACAGGCATTTTCCTGCTGCTCATCTTTACATTTTCATATGGAGATTCAATCGTGAGCTCTAATCTCATGCCCATCCCCCAAAAGGTGATCGAAGGAGAGGGTCAGTTTCGTTTGGGAAAAGATTTTACCATCGCCGTCATCGGCGTCAATCACCCCCGGCTCTACAAGGGCGCCACAAGGATGTTGCGGCGTTTGTCCGATCGCACAGGATTATTTTTTCCGCAAGATTTTGTCACGCCGGATTCCGACAAGGCGGGCGCCATGATCATCGAGGTGAATCGCGTCGGCGATGTCAAGCTCTATGAAGATGAAAGCTATTCGCTCTCCGTGTCGCCGGCTGCCATCAGGCTGACCGCAGAGACCGATATCGGCGCCTTGCGCGGCCTGGAAACAGTTCTGCAATTGCTGCATGCCGATGCGCAGGGATACTATTTTCCCGGCGTCGAGATCGAGGACGCGCCGCGATTTCCGTGGCGCGGTCTGTTGGTCGATGTCTCCCGCCACTGGATGCCGGTCGAGGTGATCAAACGCAACCTCGATGGTCTGGCCGCGGTCAAGATGAACGTGCTGCACTGGCATCTCAGCGAAGATCAGGGCTTTCGCGTCGAGTGTGTGACTTTTCCCCGACTGCACGAACTGGGATCGGATGGATTTTACTATACGCAGACGCAGATCAGAGAGATCATCGACTATGCGGCTGATCGCGGCATTCGCGTGGTGCCCGAGTTCGACATCCCGGGTCACTCGACCAGCTGGTTCGTCGGCTATCCGCAATACGCCAGTCAGCCCGGACCCTACAGCATCGAACG
>RQOI01000219.1 GCA_003854995.1 Candidatus Zhuqueibacterota bacterium | reverse complement strand
TTGGGAATTGCAGTTCGATGATTTTCAGTCGTCGCAATCGTCGACAACCAAAGAATATACCAGAGATTGGGGCGTCTCTGTCAGTGGTTGGGGATGTGGATTCAGCATTGACGGGCATTATCATTCCGAAAACATTAACACGCAGCGCACCGCGGTCGCCACCGGATTGAAATTGGATGTGCACCTGGATGGCATCGACATGGGCATAGGAGAGGTCGGTTACATTGTGACACCTTATGCTTACTGGGCGAAGAACGGGGCTCTGGTTGTAGACTATGCGGTCAAGCCGGAACTCGCGGCCGTTGGCGGCACGCCGACCTGGTGGCAGATTCATTATCAGGACCGTGCGGATCCGGCTTTCATCCTTCCCTGGCGCTATGATCCGGAAAAAGGGTATACGCTGCAGGAAAAAGTGAAACGCTATCAGACCAAGGACATACAATTTTATCCGGACAATCCAAATGAAGGTGAGGAGGTGACCATCGAGGTTCGTATTCATAATTTCAGCCTGATTCCAACGCCCGGACTGGTCGGCGTTCGATTTTATCTGGGCGATCCGGATTCCGGAGGTGTTCTGCTCGTAAATACGAGCGGCGAAACAGAGGTGTTCACCGACCAGCCTATTCCAGCAAGAGGGACCGAGGACGTTCGTTTCGCATGGACGGTCGATAATACGACAGGAACCTTTCCCCGAATTTATGCCATAATTGACGCTGATGATGAATTGGCAGAGCTGCATCAGAATAACAATAAATCCTGGGCTATTCTCAATATATCTTCAGAAACAGGAATGGCTCAAGATGACAATGATAAAATACCCTCGCATTTTGATTTGTTGCAGAATTATCCCAATCCATTTAATTCTTCAACCAAAATCAGCTATCAGATTCCAGCTGCCAGCCAAGTGGAATTGAGCATCTATAACCTTCTGGGACAAAAAGTAGCGAGGCTGATTTCAGAGAAACAATCAGCCGGCACATATGAAGTAGATTGGAATGCTGCAGGATTTACAAGTGGAATTTATTTTTGCAGATTGGCAACAAGTCAAGGATTCGCGAAATCGAAAAAACTCGTTTTATTGAGATGAGATAAATTTTCCACTGTAAAAGATGACCGGCTTTTGACTCTACAGCATTTTATCCTGCTTTCTTTTTCAAGCGCAGAACTATCTTGAACAGCTCGTTCAGCACCAGCGGGACCAGTCCCAGGAGCATGACCGTCAGCCAGCCATCAGCTGCGAGCATCTGCAGCTTGAAGGCGTGCCGCATGGCGGGTGTGCCGATGACGATGAGTTGCAGGGACAGTCCAAGTACGATGGCGCCGACCAGATATCTGTTCTTCAATATGCCGATCTGAAAGATCGATTTCAGACGATTGCGAAAGGCCAGTGAATAGAAGAGCTGCGATGCGATGATCGTCATGAAAGCCATGCTCCTCGCATAGTCCAGCACGTTGGCCGGAATGGCAGCGTCGCGCGGGCTATAGCCGTGCTCGTGAAATCCGAGCCAGAAGGCGAGGATGGTCAACAGGCCGATGAGCAGTCCGCCCAGGAGAATGCGAAGACCAGCCCCATGGGCAAAAAAGCTTTCTTGTGGCGGACGCGGTTTCTCCTGCATGATATCCGGATCCCCGGGATCCATGCCAAGGGCGACCGCCGGCAGAGAATCGGTCAAGAGGTTGATCCACAACAGCTGCGTGGCGATCAATGGCGCCGGCAAGCCGATCAATATGGAGACGAACATTGCCACAACCTCTCCCAGATTGCTCGTCAGAAGAAAGAGGACCGATTTTTTAATGTTATTATAGATGTTTCGGCCCTGCTCGACGGCGGAGATGATGGTGGCAAAATTGTCGTCCGTGAGGATCATATCGGCGGCGCTCTTGGCCGCATCAGTGCCGGTGATTCCCATGGCCACGCCGATATCTGCTGCGGTGAGGGACGGCGCGTCGTTGACGCCGTCGCCGGTCATGGATACGATGTTGCCATTGGACTTGAGCGCGCGCACGATCTCGACCTTGTGCTG
>RQOI01000218.1 GCA_003854995.1 Candidatus Zhuqueibacterota bacterium | reverse complement strand
GTCACTCTGATTTCCAGTTGATTGACGCCATCGACGAGCTCGTCCCGAATAAAAAACTTTTTTTCTCCCCACCAGCGGATGCCGAGCGGTTTGCCGTTCAAGATCACCTTGGCGATATCGTGCACAGCACCGCAATCGAGCATCATATTCGCAGTTTGGGCAAGTGAAAATTGCGTCTTGTAGATGGCTGTGCCGGCAAAGTTTTTCGGCCCTGCTGCGGCGAAATCAATGAGGCTTGTGAGCACTTTGTGAAATGATTCCCCTTTGACTGGCTTGAATTCGACATGCCATGGTCCTTTTATCTCTACAGACGTTCGCGCATCCATATCATATTGTGTAGCAAACTCGTCGGCCGGCTGATCGCTCAAGACGAGCAGCAGGGATTGCAGCGGCTTTAATTCTATTTTGAGCGGCCTTGCAGTGGTCGCCCAGGCGGATACGGCGCCGGTCTCGGCATCCCATTCCCAGGCGGTCTTGTCTTTATCCGCAAAAGTGGCTTCGAATTCAATGCTGCGCGCCCGGTTCGAATTGCAGAAGAAGAAGAGGTCGCGGCCCTCTGCAGCAGAGTTGATCATGAACAGTCGTTCGTCCGGATTCGAGATCTGGACAGCCGGCGCAATGTGCATCCGGGACAGTTGTCCGCCCATCCATGCGGTGAGATTGGAATTTTCATCATAGTGCTGCAACTGAACATTGTCTCTTTTTTCCGCCAATAATCTTTTAACTATCTCCTGCACCAGGGCATCATTTTTCTGTGCATCAAGAAATCCGGGGGACCGCCGGGGCGTCGCATTGACGAACAAGATTTTGCCGCCGCTCTCGGCGAAATCCAGCATTGCCTGCGCGGTCTCTATTTCGACGGAATGAATGTCGCAGCAGATGAGCAGATCGTATGACATGGGGCCAAAATGGAGCTTTCCCGCAGCAAAGGTCGCGTTCCGCAGAATGGTCGCGTTGATATAATCAGAGCAATAGCCATGATGGTTCAACGCCTGCCACAGGTCATGCAGATAGGCCGGCGTCGTGTTCCACGGGTTGCGATCGAGGCCGTGCTCGCTCCACACATCCGGTGTCGGTCCCAAAATTGCCGCCTGCGCCTTGTAATGCGAATCCTGGAAAATCTGGCACAGACGCGCCGCATAATCGGACCACAGTCTGAGATAGGGCCACCAGGTATTATTCTCATTGTAATAAGCGCCGAAGCGGATCCAGCCGGGAAATTCGGCGTCCGGCGGCGAGTAGTTGAAACCGTGCAGGATGAAATGATTGATGCCGCCGACGATATTCAAATCCGTCGCCTGCTTCATGTATTCGAGGGTGGCTTCCCATAGGCCGCGGGTGTTGGTCATTGCTTCACAGCTGATGATCTTTTTGCCGCCGAGGTGCCCGGCTGAGGAGGCATACTTGTTCCAGATGGCGTACCGAATGTCATCGATGCGATGATGCTTGACCCAGCCGGCGTTGTACAGCCACTGGTCGCCCTCGGGAATGTCGGGCGCGAGATAGCCATCGAGCAGGTCGGTGTAGAGCCATGGATGGCCGTATGCCTGATAGCGGCTGACGACGCCGTTTTGCAGACACCAGTTGTGATAGGGTAAGATGAAGCGGTTCATAAAAAGCTCGGCGAGCAGCGTGCTGAAATCGAATTTGACCCGTCTGAGGGTGTCGGCGAAATTTGCATCTGTTTCGATTTCCCCGCCCAGGAGGAGTGGCAGATAAGGCTCGACATCATAGCCAAATCGACGGCGGAATTCATCGGCCATATCGGTCGTCCAGTTTGCGCCTTCCAACTCGATGCTGTCGCAAAACAGAGCGCGCAGCGCCTTTCCCATCGAGCCGCCGAACAACGGATTTAGAGCGTCCGACATCCTGCGCAGGTATTTTTCGACGGCGGCTTTGTTAAAGTGATCCAATGCCGGACCGTCCGCGCCTTGTGCACCGTACATAACGTCCCGGAATTTGTTGTGCCACGTCACGATGTACAAGTTCCACTCGCCACGCGGAATATCGACTCGTAGAATGCGTCCTTTTTCAAGATGAAAAAACAGATCGATCCCTTCATCAATGGCAGTGATCTTGAGGGGGAATAGCTTGATCTGCATAATTTTGCCAGCGGGATTTTCGTCGCTGTTGATTTCTTTTTCAAGAGAGATCGGCCCTTTGATGGTGTGAACTTTGACGGCAATCCCCTGAATGGTCTCTTTGTCGGAGAGGAATTTGCCGCCAAATGGCCAGCCGGTGCCGACAATCAAGTCGACGATCATCTCGAGCTTTTGCGCTTCATCCACCGCAGCGAGCAGTACTTGATTCCATTCGCGACTCAGCCAAGTGAGCTTTTCGCCGGCCAAATCTTTATAAATGTCCGGCAAAGCGATGGGATTGATCTCGACCCCGCCGGCGCCCTGCTGCGCCATCACCTGCAGTTCGCGCCGGACCTCTTTTGCCGTCACTCGATTGTCGTTCCACCACCAGCGGTAAAATGGTCTGGCCGACGCTTTGGGATGGAGGAAATTATGATAGAGCGAATCATCAAAAGAGCGCAGCTGATCGGTAAATTTATTTTTCTTCCTGTCGCATGACAGCGCCATCGCGCCCAGCCCGATGGGGATGGTTTTGAGAAAGCTTCGTCTTTTCATCGTTCGTCCTCTGCATGGTTCAGCATGGCTTTACCGGCAGGCGATGCTTCTTTCGTGTCGTCAATCGACTCGATCATTTCGGGTGATATCGCTTTTTGAAATGGAGAGTCTGGCTTTGTGCGATCAGTATTTTATTTTCACTCCATATTTTGTCAGCGTAAAGAAAGTAGATATTTTAAAAAAGAGACGCAAATTCAAATTAAAGCGTCCACCACTGCATCGCCCCTGTCATTTTGTTTTGTTTGTAGAATAAAAAAGACTAATTTATCGCCATACGAGATCGAGGTTTCGGTGCCAAGTGTGAACGTTGACATGGCAAATATCGCCAAATACATCACGGCCGACATATGTGACAGCATGCGCGGCGCCATTGCAGAGGCGCACGGCAACGAGGTTTTTTTCGTCGGCTGGATCGATGAGGACAGGCTCGTCCACGATGTTCAGGTCGTGGCGCGCGGCCATGGGAGCGCTGTCCCCGCCATCATGAAAATCGCTCAGGAAGCCGATGTGGTGCTGCACAACCACCCATCTGGTGCGCTGCAGCCGTCCAATGCGGATCTCGACGTCGCCGGCATGCTGGAGAAATTTAGCGTCGCCTTTTATATCGTCAATAACAGGGTCGATGATATCTATGTTGTGGTGGAACCCTATGCTAAAAGCGATGTTCAGCCACTGCAAACCGACGACATCAAAAAGCTGCTGCTGCCCGGCGGTCCGGTCTCGCAACGGCTATCCGGTTATGAAGATCGTCCACAACAGATTGAAATGATCGACTATGTGGCAGAGGCTTTCAACGATAACAAAATTTCGATCATCGAAGCCGGAACCGGCACGGGCAAAACCATAGCCTATCTGCTGCCCTCTATCTACTGGTCGGTGCAAAACAAGCAGCGCATCGTCATCTCCACGAACACGATCAATTTGCAGGAACAACTCGTCAAAAAAGATATCCCGTTTCTGCAAAAGGTGCTGCCGGTCAAATTCGACGCCGTGCTGGTGAAAGGTCGTTCCAACTATATCTGTCTGCGCAAGGTCGATGACATTGAATCGGAATTTGATTTTCTGACAGATGAAGAAGAGCGCGACGAGTTGAAATCGCTCATCGGCTGGGCGCGCTCCACAAAAGACGGCAGCAAGGCTGATTTCGCTGTCATTCCGAAAGCGAACGTGTGGGAAAAGATCGCTGCTGAAAGCGACAGCTGCACGCATCATCGCTGCGCACATTTTCGCGCCTGTTTTGTCAATAGGGCTCGGCGACAGGCGAGCAGGGCGCAGATTCTGGTCGCCAACCATCACCTCCTGTTCGCGGATCTGGCCATTCGCCGGCAGACGGGCGGTTTCGCGGACGCGGCTGTGCTGCCGCCCTATCAGAAAATCATTTTTGATGAGGCGCACCACATAGAAAACGTGGCGACCAATTACTTTGGCAGCCAAATCACGCGCGCCGGCATCATTCGCATCTTTTATCGATTGCATCGCAAACAAAAGGCAGCGGATAAGGGTTTTCTGCACTCTCTGCGGTTCAAGGTCCTGCAGCGACGCCGGGACATTCCGGACAATCTGGTGCAAAAGATCGTCGATAAAGTGCGGTCGCAGCTGGCGCCGGCCGTCGAGCAGCTGGTCGAACGGACAGATTCGGTCATGGATATGCTGTATGAGGCCATCGAGCGGCAAAAGGGTGCTGGTGAATCGGAAGTCAAAATCAGACTTTTGCCGCACGTCATCGATGCGTTGTTCCACGGCTGTGGCTTGACCGCGCCGTTCAGGGACTATATCCAGGCGGTCAAGATTTTTAGCGCAGATTTGCATGACCTCATCCATCTGACCAAAGAGTGCCGCAGCGTCGGAGGGGATGATTGGGAGTCCATCGTCATCGATCTGCAGGCGCAGGCCGAGCGTCTCGCCGCAGTGGCGGATGTGCTGCACGAGATCCTTTTCACCTGGGACGAAGACAATATTCGCTGGATCGAAGCGCGACCCGGCTGGCGCGGCAAGAGCATCGTCCGATTCCAGATGTCGCCGCTGGAAATCAAAGACACCATGAAAGAGGCCGTGTACGAGGCGTT
>RQOI01000217.1 GCA_003854995.1 Candidatus Zhuqueibacterota bacterium | reverse complement strand
AATTACGAATTACGAATTACGAATGAAATCTGCAAGAATTGATTAAAATAGAATCCGAACGAGGAGGTTGAACTTGGACAGTGTAATTCGATTTTTCATCCAGGGTGGGCCTGTGATGTTCATCATATTATTGGCGCTCATCATCGGGCTGGTCGTGATCCTGGAGCGCATCATCGTCATTCGCTTCAGGAACCGAATCGACAGTGATACATTTGTCAATCAGATCGCGCAGCTCCTGAAAGCTGGCCAGGCAAACCAGGCAATTGAATACTGCAATCGCACCAATGCGGCGCTGCCCAACATCACCAAAGCAGGATTGCTGGAAATGAACAAGGGCGAAAAACAGGTTCAAAATGCGCTGGAAATTGCCGCCATGACCGAAATCCCCAAGCTGGAAAAGCGGACGCATTATTTGTCGATGATCGCCAATGTCGCGACGTTACTGGGCTTGCTCGGCACCATCCTCGGCCTGATCAGCGCCTTTGCCGCCGTCGCCCACGCTGACGCAGCGGATAAAGCGACGCTGCTCACGGCAGGGATCTCCATTGCCATGAACACCACAGCGTTTGGCATCATCACCGCCATCCCCTGTTTGATCGGCTATACCTATCTCGTCGAAGCAACCAATGAGCTCATCGATGAAATCAACGAAAATATCGCGCGTCTCTACGGTTTTATGACGAGGTCATAGATGAACATCAAGCAATCCATACGACGCAAAGGGCGCGGCCATCCGCGCGATACGGACGTCAATTTGACGGCGGTGATGAATATCTTTCTCATCCTGATTCCGTTCCTGTTGCTGACAGCCTCCTTTGTCCGCATCGCCGTTCTGGAGCTGACCCTGCCAAGTCTGGATCGCGCCGGCCAACAGGCCACTGTGCAAAATGCTCAGAGCACGGTCCTCAATATTCTGCTGATTAAGGAAACGGAATTGCAGCTCAATAGTCCTGGACTCAAATTCGATAAAATTGCCGGGCGCACGGGCGACTATAACTGGTCAGAATTGACCGCACAACTGCAGCAAGTTAAAAGCAAATTTCCGGATTCCGAGGATATCATCATTTCGCCGGAGAATACGATCCTTTACGAGACCATCATCGTCATCATGGATCAGTGTCGCGAGGCCGGCTTTCCCAATATCTCTATATCAGGTTAGACAATGAAAATAGAAGAACAATCGACAACCTTGAAATTGGCGACCGGCAGCACGCGGATCAGACGCGGCACTTTTGAACTGCGCCTCACGTCCATGATCGACATGTTCACCATTCTGCTGGTATTTCTTTTGAAAAGCTACAGTGCTGACGGTCAGATCATGACCGTGGCGAACGATCTTCGATTGCCAGAATCAATCTCGGAAAAGCAGCCGACCGTCATGTCCGTCGTGGCGGTGACGCAGGAATGGATTGTGGTTGACGGCCGCCCGATTGCGCGCATCGATGAGATCTCCTCGAGCGATATCCTGATCCAGCCATTATTGCGTGAATTGCAGCGGTTGCGGTCAATTTCTGAAGGCATCGGCGAACTATCCAGTCAGATGCAGGGCTTTCGCGGCAACATTGCGATTCAGGGCGATAAAGAAATTACTTTTGATTTGCTGAAACGTATCATGCTCACGTGCGGACAGGTGGGCTACAATAACATGAATTTGGCCGTCGTGGAGAAAGAATAGCCGTATAGTCAGCGGCATAATTCATTGAATAGAATCCTAGAAAATCCATTGTCGAATAAGAACAGACATAGCCTCAACATAAAAATCAAGGACGCACACGGCGTATTCGAACGCACCCTTGCCGCGCGCGAAAAGCTCACCCTGGGATTGAGTCCGGAGAACGACGTCATTGTCTACGACAGCGATTATCCCAAATCGCATGCCTTGATCGAGAACAGGGGATCAGCGTGCCTGCTTTATATTCACCCCAAGATGAAAGGTGCGATTCGCTATCAGGACTCGACGCTGGCGTTCCAAGATCTCATCACACAGAATCTGCTGCCGCACAAGGGCGATTTTTACATTCTGCAATTCTCGTCCGGCCGCAAGGGCGTCATCGACATTGGGGAGACGCGCGTCGGATTTCTATTTGACGGTGCGCCTGCCAGCGACGTCGGTCTGCCCGTCTACACATGGCACGCCGCGATACGAAAAGCAGTCGCGAAAGACCTGGTTTTCAAATTTTTGCTGCTGGCATTTGTCGCGCTGGAGGTCATGTGGGGTTTTCATCTCAAAAATATCGAGTTGCCACCGCAAGAGCCTCCGGCCATTGAAAATGTGCCGCAGCGTTTTGCGCGCTTTGTGTTGCGTCAAGAGTCCGCGGCGCCGATCACCCAGGGGCGCTCTGCAGACGGAGCTGCGTCAGGCACCAGCGACTCGGAGACGGATGAGGGATCACGACGATCAGGCTCAGAGGAACGATCCGGAGGCAAAGAAAAATCAGTATCTTCTGCCGGCTTGTTGGGACTCATCGGCGGCGCAGGCCCCTCAGACAATACCAGCGCAGCGGTGGATTTCCTGCTCGATCAGGGACTGGTGAAAGAACTGGACGACCTTCTCGGAAGTCAGACGGTGCTGAAGAATGGCCGCATCGGACGCTCAAGCAGCGGCGCCGGCGCTGGATCTGGCTCTGGCGAGGGATTGGACGACTTGCTGGAATTCGGCCTGTCCGGCGGCATTGACGATTTGATCTCCGACGATGCCGGCGTGAAACAAGTCAATCTTGAGAAAAAGGGCAACGTGAACATTGAGCCGCCAAAAGCCATGCGCGGCTCAGAGGCAGCGCGCGGCCAGCGCTCCGCCGAATCGGTGATGGGGATTATCAGAGCACAACATGGCCGCGTCATGTACACCTACAACAAACACCTGCGTCAGGATCCGACGCTGCGCGGCAAAGTGAGCCTGGACGTGACCATTGCGGCCGACGGCCGCGTCGCTGATGTGCAGGTCGTCGAGTCCACTACGCAAAACGCCGATTTCATCCGCGATTTGCTCACCATCATTCGCCAGCTCCGCTTCCCCGCCATATCCGAAGGCAGCGTGACGGTGAACATACCGTTCGTCTTTGATCGGGTGGGATAGGGGCGTTCTCGCGTCAAGTAAAAGGTCAGTCTCTGGTAGCCGCGATTGCCAGGAAACCGTTGAGAAGAATAAGGTAATAAGGTGGAAATGTGTGGGATGCTATTTTGCCGTTGAATGATGCCTCGCTTGTAAGTCTTTAGCACTTTTGCAAAATTATAAAAGTGTAAGTGCGATAGTTTTTCTTCGTGATCGTATCTTTGTGTTTTCGTGGCTTTGTGTTGATTTTATGTCGACTTGCCAGTAACTGACCTTTACCCGCGCCACAGCCTTTTCTCTTGCACATTTCGGTCGAACACTCTTTCTTCTCCATTATTCACAAAAAGCAATGCGGTCATCCGTTCAGGCAATAAAAAAATGTCTTGCAACAACGGCGGATATTTTCTATAATGAATATATAAGGCATAAAATAAGGGAGGATCCGGATGATGGTCGCGAAAATCACATTCTGCAGGCTATCAGCCCTCTTGTCGATCTTGGCTGTGCTGTCGTGTGATCCAATCGTCACACAATTTGACGATACTGAAGACGGACAACTGTACACAGCCAAACGACTCCAACCCCCCCCGGCAGCCGTTGAGACGATAGGTGTGATGACCTGGAATATTCGTTTTGGCGCCGGTCGCACGAAATGGTTCGGAGACTCGAATGGCACCCGCGTCATTTTGCCGGCGGATGAAGTGTATTATCACCTGGAGGGCATTGCCGCACTGCTCAAAGCGGCGGAGCCGGATATTCTGCTCCTGCAGGAAGTCGACATTCAATCAAAACGGTCCGCTTACATCGATCAGGTGCAGTGGCTCCTCGATCACACCCACTTGAATTATGGCGCCTACGCCTCGGTGTGGAAAGCACAGGTGATCCCAAGTGACGGCCTTGGGCGCATGGACATGGGAATAGCCGTGCTGTCCCGATGGCCGATAACGAATGCAGAACGCATCAAACTGCCGCTCAGAGGCGATCAGGACGGACTGACAAAGTACTTTTATTTACGTCGAAGCATATTGAAGACGCGAATAGCACTCCCCGGCCTGCAAGAGTTTTACGCAGTCAATGTGCATACAGCAGCGTTTTCCACGGACGACACCAAAAAAATACAACTCGACATATTCAAGGACGAGCTGGATAAATTAGAGAGCAGGGGCATTCCCTTTGTGGCCGGGGGTGATTTAAATTCACTACCCGTCAATGCGACGAAAACCGATTACTGTCTGTCAGACAAGGCAGACGATGAATCCTTTCACGGGCCAAATGATGATCCACAACATAAAGAGGGAAGCTATTTCACCCCGGAAATAACGTGGATGCAAGCACTTTATGACACCTATTCTCCCGCCGTACTGCTGAATGACTATGGAGCGAACGAATCTCATTATTTCACCCATACACCGCTCTGGGATAGCCCTTACGACCGCAAACTGGATTACCTGTTCACGAACAGAGCATGGCTGGCTGGTTCGGATTCAACGTATCACGTTGCTGCCCCCTGGTCTGATCACGCGCCTGTCAGTGCGCTATGGGAGGTGCCAAAATGAAAAAAAGAGCACTCTCTATCTGCCTGTTTTTCATCGCATGCCTATCCACGGCATCGGCCCAGGACGTTGGCATTGCCTGGCAAAACTGGTCCACTGGGACAGCGCACCTGTTGCCCGAAAATCGGGCTGAAATTGGCGCGTTCCAGCCTTTACGCTATGGCTATTCAGAATCACTTGAATTTTCGGCGCATCCGGTCCTGTTTTTTATCATGCCTAATTTTAGCGTCAAGTGGGCGCATCACCCTATTGGTGGATTCGCCGTCGCGTCGCAGCACGGACTATCACACCCGTCGCCGATGTTGCGGCTGGTGGGGCGACCAGGCATTGGCGGCTTGATTTCACCGGAATTTCCTATTCCAGCGATTCTCTCGTTCCAAAACGAGCTATTGCTCTCCAGAACGATCCGGGGCACTCATCTGTTCACCGCCTCACTGGCACTCAATTTTGCCCTCAAGTCCGGCCCGCTGGATCCGCGCACAACCATTGATCTGCCAATCGTCTATAATCGATCGAGCGTCTATTATAATGATTATGGATTCAAGCTTGGCACTGACATAAAAGGCAAGCTGGCCGGTCGATGGATGTATCTATTGAATGGAGACTGGTACTATTATCCAAAGGCGCCTGTCAACATAAACATGGCGTTTGAGCAGAAAGGTCTGCTGTTTTGGAACAGGAGCGCCGGTTTTCAACTGTGTGCCGGATATGTTTTATCTTACTGCGAATATCCATTCGGCGGCCAGTGGCATTTATTGCCGCTGCTGGATGTGCAGTGGGCATGGCCGAGGTAATTCAGAGGACAGTGCATCAATTCAACCACCGAACAATTTTTTCCGCATCAGGAAAAATACCGCGCCGAGCAGGCACAGCCCCGCCCACGCATAGTCCATATTCATTTTTTCTCGTAAATAGAAAAGAGAAAACGGCACAAAAATCGACAGTGTGATGACCTCCTGCAAAATTTTGAGTTGGCCGACATTCATCACCTGATGTCCGATGCGGTTGGCCGGAACTTGAATGAGATATTCGAATAGAGCAATACCCCAGCTCACCAGCGCTGCATAAATCCAAGGTTTGTGTGCCATATTTCTCAAATGCCCATACCAGGCAAAAGTCATAAATACATTGCTGCACGAGAGCATGAAAATTGCTGTAAATGTTTGTCGCATAGGGGCCACCATTGTAGATGAAAAACGAGCGGCAATTATACGACAAAAATAAATCTGCTGCAAGCAAATTGTT
>RQOI01000216.1 GCA_003854995.1 Candidatus Zhuqueibacterota bacterium | reverse complement strand
GGCTTTTCGCAAAAACCCGCCGGTCCGTACAGTTTAGAAACTCATGTTGAGGACCTGGCAGGATTAATCGATGCCCTGAATATCCGCCAGCCCATTCTGCTGGGTCATTCCATGGGCGGCTCCATTGTGGCGCTGACCGCCGCGACCTATCCGGACCTTGCGGCGGCGGTCATCATGGAAGATCCTCCTATGGATGAGATGCTGGCAGGACTGACTGAGGATATCATTGTAGACTGGCAGGAACAGATCAGAGCACAGCTCCGCACGCCAAAGGTGGAACTCATCGACCTGGCGCGCTCAAAGATACACCCGGGCTGGCCGGCCTTTGAGTATGATCACTGGGCCGAGGCCAAACATCTGGTCGTGCCCGAGGTGATCGACATCCTGCACGGCATTGGTTTCGGTGATCCGCGGCAAATCTTTCCCCGCATCATCGCCCCGACTCTGATTCTCAAGGCGGATGCAAAAGAAGAATACCGCCAACAACACCTCGCCACTGCGGCGCTGCTGCCGCATGGCAAACTGATTCACATCGACGGCGCCGGCCATCTCATTCGCCATGACAAGCCGGCGATAGCCGAACAGGAGATTCGCGCTTTTCTGCAAGAGCTGTCTTTGTAATACAAATCAGCAACAACTTGTTTATTGAAAGTTTGAAGCCAACCACAGAGAACGCCGAGAATCACAGAGGAAAAGAAGCGAAATCGGGCAATATCTCTGCGAATCTCGGCGCCCTCCGCGGTTCAGATGTTGTTGGTTGCGGCCAAAGGCCGCGCCAAGATATCTGGAAGCAAGAGCTCAAAAATGGAATCCCAGACTGAAGCGATGGATATTTTCAAAATAGGCGGCATTGGTGTACGCATAATCAAGAGTGCCGCCGACGCCCTGATAGTCGAAGGCGAGTCCAAATCCGGCGCTGAAATTTTCCACATCGTGATTGAACTGATAGCCGAGCCGAAACGCGGCCAGATCGGCATAGACCACTTCGGCGCCGACGTGCATGCGCTCCGTATAATCGATGGGATGCAGGAGATCGAGCGAGCTGTTGATCTGTATTTTTTCGTCCTCCATGAAGAGCCGCCCGATATTCATTGCCAATCCCATTTTCAACACCAGGGGCATTTGAAAGGCCTCGCGCCAGTACTGCATGTCCGATGAGTAGTTTTGAAACGTCACGCCCAGCGCCAGATCTTTGAATCCGGTCTTGTAATAGCCGCCAAAATCAACCCCCCAGTGCGTCAGCTTCCAGATACGGTCTTGATAGCCATAGATCTCATTGTCCTGATCGATCACCTCAACGGCGATGGGCGCGTGCCCGAGGTTCTCATGCACTATTTTCACCTTGCCGCCAAATGAAAAACGGTCATTCACCGGATAGGCATAGGACAGGCCGATGGCATAGTCCTCGATCGCCAGAGCGCCGGTCAATACATAGCCGCGGGCGTCCTCCGCTTTGTCGACGCGTCGCGTCCCCATGATCTCGCCATAATCCATATAGATTAAATCCAGCGCGAATGTGCCGTATCGTCGCGTGCTGTAAGCTGCGGCCAGACCGATGATTTTGGTGTCGGCAATCCAGTTCACCTGGTTGATGCCCATGGCAAAGCCATCGACTTCCGTGATGGCGCCGACGTTATAATATACATTTTGCACACCCTGACTGGCGGCGGTGCCGGCATTTCCCATTGCGCTCTCTCTGGCACTCAGGCTGATCGACAAATAGGTCATGCCGCTCTGTGCCACCTTTTTCGTCTGCCCTGAGACAAAAGCGCTGAAGTAGAGACAGCCTGTGAAAATGATCATTCTTTTCTTCATCTTTTTCTCCGCGACATTTCTTAACGGATGACGACAAATTTTCCGGATGCAGCGCCGAGAGGATTGTGATCCAGATCCCAGCCCTCGACATAATAGACATAGACGCCGCTCTTGATCGTCATCCAGCTGTCAGATATCTGATACCATGACTCATCCGCCGATTCGGGTATAGAGTTCGAATTCTCGGGATTCGGGTGCTCCAGCGTTGTGACCAGATCGCCGCTCATGGTGAAAATATATATCTTTGCATGAGCGGGCAAGCCGACAAAAGCGAGTTTGTCCTCCGGCCGCGGCACATCCGTATAGTCGTCTTGCATGGTGCCGCCAAAGGCCAAACCCTGCAGGTGATACGGATTG
This sequence comes from Candidatus Zhuqueibacterota bacterium, assembly GCA_003854995.1. GTDB lineage: Bacteria > Zhuqueibacterota > Zhuqueibacteria > Residuimicrobiales > Krinioviventaceae > Kriniovivens. The sequence continues at coordinate 3,671 of RQOI01000216.1, read as the reverse complement.
GGGACGACATAGATCGAGTCCATGTCCGAACGAGCGCCGACGAACGGCGACACGCCGCCCTTGTCATAGTTGCGGTTATAATAGGGACTTGATTCCAGCTGCTGGCCCGGATAGATGCCCGTGGTGTTCAGAGAACCGTCATCAAAGGCAGTGACATAGTAATAGTAATGCTTGCCTCGCTCGACATCGCGGTCGGTGAAAGTCGTCTCGTCGCCAGTGACCTCGTGAATTTTTTCGTACACGTTGAGACAGGAACCGACCGCTCGATAGATGCGATAGCCGCTAAAGTCGCCGAGCTCTCCCGTCTGTTTGTCCGGCTTGTCCGCGACTGAATCCCATTGCAGCTCAATTTTGCCGGGGCCGGAATCGATCGTCAAACCTGGCGACGGCGGTGGGGTCGGCAGATCTTGCAGGCCATTGGGCAGGTTCCATGCGTACTCGGCGCGCGCGGCATAGGCGAACAGCGAATCCACACCAGTGGCGAGAAGTGCATTTTTGGCCGCATCGCCGGTCAGGCCGGCAAATTCCAGCGTCCCGTTTTTCCAGGCCTTGCCGTCCTGAATGGCGCGATTTTTCGAGATGGCGCCGACGACTTCATAGAGGACGATGCGAATGTCCTCGCCGAACGGGATGTCGTATGGCCCAAACGCCAGCATACCGACAGGCTCCTGGACAGTCGGATCATAGGCCTGATCCGCCTGCCCGAACGTGCCGCGTGACTGGATGCCGGAGCTCAATTCGGCGTACAGGGAATTGTAGCCGTCTCCTTTGGTCACCGATTTAAAGTTTTTACGCGGCTTGATGACCACGGTGCCGGGTTGCGAGCGATCATCCGCTTCGTCGTCGTGGGAGAAATCGGCGTGCAGCACGCCAAAGCCGGGATATTGCGGCGACAGAAATTCGCCGGTGAACTGGTCCGGATCGCCGGCATCATCGCCCGGCCGGTGGTTTTCGTCCGCGTCGCCGTCGAACAGGTAAAAGAGGCCGCGCAGCGTGTCCGCCGGTTGATTGCCATAGTAGGCAGCCCAGTCGTCGTTTTGGCGAATTTGTTCATGGCCGCGGTCACCGCCCGGGATGAGATAGTATTGAAAGCCAAAGTAAACGCCGCTCAAGTCCTGGTCCGGCAGTTCGATGGTATTTTCGTCGCCATCGGCATTGCCGTCATTCGTCAGGGTATATTCGCGGATGATATAGCTGTTGTGGTTCTGGTTGGCGAGGGCCCAGCTGCGCATGCGGACCTGAACACCGACGGTGGTCGCCCATTTGGTCTCGATCTCTTCGTCAGCCGGTATGGTCGCCGACTTGGTGCTGGAGTTGCGCGTGTCCAGGTAGCGGGTCTCCTGATAGCCATTCACCTTCACGATGGGGAGTCGTTCCCACACCTTTTTCTTATTCCAGGCTTCGCCGGATGATATGATCGGGAACGTATAGTCAGAGGCCTCGTTATTCTCAAATCCGCCCTGGGAGACGTAACTGGGGTGGGACGTGCCGAATTTATCCGTCCAGTTTTCGACGCCGATCCACAGGCCCAGTCCGGCGAGATTCTTATAGGTCTGCAGCCGAAAATCGCCGCCGGGATAGGTCATCTGGTCCTGCAAGGGCGCATACTCCGGTATCGATCCCGTCGCACACATCGTCTCCCACAGGTGGCCGATCTCATGGCTTTTGATCTGCGCCGGGAGTTGCCACGTGACAATGAACAACAGGATGAAACTCGCATAGATCTTTACTTTCATGATCTGCTCCCATATTTTCATAGCATGATCCGAATGCCAAACACCCAGCTGCGGAATTGACCGGCGTAGAGGACATCGCTTTCTGTGCGCAGGAGGAGCTCGCTGGAGACCTCCTCGGAACCGACGCGGTCGGTTTTGCCGTTGGCATAGAGATCATCATAATAGTCTTTGCTGTCCGGAATGGCGGTTCGGTACTTGCTCACCCAGAGATCGCTGATGTCAAAATAGAGCTCGAGCTCGCGCGGCTCGCCAAGGGAGAAATGGCGCGCGAGACGCAGATTGGTGCTGAGACGCGGGATGGTATAGAATTTCACATCCGGGTGCTGCTTGCGGAACTGGCTGTCCGGATGCTCTCGCAACTCCGGGCCGGTATAATAGAGCGCAAAAATAGCCGATGTCTTTTGCAGAATCGGATAACCGCCGAGCCTGGGACCCCAGTCAGCCGGCGCGCCAATCCGCAACATGCCGCGGCCGACCGGAGTGATCTCGGACTGAACCGGCAGCGGAATGCCGCGCAGCTCACCCTTGATGCCGACATCCGGATTATCGGTGATGACCGGAATCTGGCTGATGCCCGGCACCTCGAGATTGCTGACGCTTTTTTGCGTGATATTATAGTTGAAAAATCCGGTGATGAAGCGGCCGGCGGATTTGCGCAGCTCGATGTCCAGGCCGCGAATATCACGATATTCGCGCTGTCCCGGGAATTCCAGGATCAGGGATTGATCCGCGTGCGCGTAGACCAGGCCGCTCTGTGCCTGCGTATAGTCGCGATAAAAGGCGCCGATGTGCAGCTCGAACCAGTCGTTGACACTCTGATCATAGCCGATTTCAAAATTGGCCGCTTTTTGAAAGGTCAAGGTGGGATCGCCCATCCACTGCACGCGCGGCCTGTTGAAATCAAGGGTATTGGAGTAGAGCGCCTCGGTCTGCGGCATCTGGACAAAGTGGCCATAATTGAAATAGACCTTGCTGTTCGTGGTGATCGGAAAGGATATGCCGATCCGCGGACTGAGATAGTTCTGCGGCTCTGGCCTGATCCTGGGGAAACTGTCATTGAGCACGGCGGTAAAGATATCGGCATCGCTGTCATAGTCCAGGGTGCGGTGCACATCCCACAATTCCTCGGGTTGGCGGTAATGATCCCAGCGCAAGCCAATGTTGGCGATCATGCCCCAAAACTCGATTTTATCCTGCACATAGGCGCTGAATTGCAGGGGCGAGACATCATATTGCCACAGGAACAGTTGGCCGGGATCGTCATCGTGCAGATGTGAACGGTCTTCGACGAGGTGACTGTAGGTCATCTCGAGGCCGGCCTTCAGCTCGTGCGAGCGGTGGAATTGGTCGACGAGAGAGACGCGGCCTTTGTAGATTTCGCTGTACGAGTTATCGGTCGACGAAGCGCCGCCGAACATGGGAAAACCGGAGACGTTATCCGGCACGCCCTTTTCGCGCGGGATATGACCGGACTGCGGATCGTAATAGAGTCTGTCGTGAAAAGTGCGCCCGGCGCTCTCCGGCGATTCCGGAAACTTGTCCGTGTCCCAATAGGTGCCGTTAAAGCTCACGTCCGCCTCCAGAAAGCGTCTGGGTGACATGATGTGGGTGAATCTCATGCCGCCCAAGGTCATTCGCCGCTCGATCCAGGGTTTGCGAAAGGGATAAAAGGCCTCGCTGTCGCCGCCACCGTAGGAGACTCGCACTTCGTTGCTCCACTCGCTGTTGGCGCGATCGCGCGAGACTGTGCTGATGCCGTTGTTGATGAATGTCAGTGTGAGCCTGGAATTCGGCGAGAGTTTATTGACCATCTTGAGGGTGTAATTGGTCTCTTTGTAGGCTTCCTGTGGCTGGGTGTTGCCGTAGGGCTGGTACTGGTGCTTGAAGCCGGCGAGAAAATTCATATCCCAGGGCAAAAAGCCGAGGCCGCCGCTG
>RQOI01000215.1 GCA_003854995.1 Candidatus Zhuqueibacterota bacterium | reverse complement strand
GTGGGGATTTTACGGAAAAAATCCATTTCCGATGAACATCATGTCCCTCTTTATGTCAATGGACAAAATGCTCGGTCCGGATTTCGAACGCGGTCTGACTTTGCTCAAAGAACGTGTCGAGGCAAAAGCAGCCAAGATGGCGAATCTTGAAATCAAGAAAATGAAATATCCGTCCACTGCGTACGCAGCAATTCGCAGTGAAATAAAAATGAACGACATAAAGTCGTTTTTCGAATCATCATATGCCGCCATTAACATGGCCATGGAAGGCAGTGGTGCAACCATGGCGGGGGCACCTGTCGGACTGTTTTTCAAATGGGACGAGGAAAATGGCGTCGCTGATGTAGCGGCCGGCATTCCGACACGAAAAAGAGTGGAGACGGATGAGGTGCAGATCTTCAATCTCCCCGAGGCGAGCGCCTTGTACATCGATTTTTATGGGCCGTTCGAGGAGACCGAACTCGCCCATTGGGCCCTCATGAAATACTGTGAAAAAAGCGGTATTGCGATTCGAGGGCCAGTTGTCGAGCAGTATTTGACGGATCCTGCCTCTGAGCCGGATCCAGACAAATGGCTCACTCGAGTCATCTATATTTTGTGATGAAAGCCCGTAAAAGGTCAGTTACGGGTTGTCAGAACTATCTAGCGCAAAACAGCACAAGATACATTGATCTTTAGATCAAGATCGTTCGGCATATTCATGCCGGACGGGAAATGGATTCGGACATACGTCCGGTTGGGACAGATGTCCCAAATTACCCGCCCAGAATGGATATTCTGGGCGATCTTATAGAGGGCTGTGTGCTTTTTTATCAGGTTCTTGAGGCTTTTGCCGCCTGCAACTGAACTTCTACGAAAGCCCGAAGAAAAATCTTTTGGCTCTTTTGATTCCCAATCAGCTAGTCGAGATCCAGTATCTTGTCGAAAAACTTTATATAGTCACCCCGATCACCCGTCTCATTGAACTCGATTGCCGCGCGCGGATGGCGATTCATCAAGCCCGTGATCATATAGGGTATATCGTATCCCCACTTCATATCCTTTCGCAAGGGTTCGATATATTTTTGGATGCAATAGAGCACCGGCCGCAAGCGGAACTTGGGGTTGTGCAGAAAGCCGAGAAGCGATTCGGTCGGACAGTTGCCGGCGCCGCGCCCCAAGCCGGCCATGCTGCCATCGAGAATGTTGGCCCCCAAGATGAGCGCTTCGATCGTATTGGCCAGGGCGAGCTGTTGATTGTTGTGGGCGTGCATGCCAAGCTGCTTGCCGGCGGCGTTGGCATAGCGCAGATATTTGCCGGTCAGATATTGCACCTGCTCGCTGTACAACGAGCCAAAGCTGTCGACAAGGTAGATATAGCCCACCGGCGATTGCGCGATCAGCTCGAGCGCCTCATCCAGCTCTTTTTCCGGGACCGTAGAAATGGCCATGAGGTTGATGGTGGTCTCATAGCCTTTATCGCTCGCATCCTTGACGATATCCAGGGCCGCCGGTATCTGATGGATATAGGTGGCCACGCGCACCATGTCGATGACGCTTTGCTCGCGTGGCAGGATATCTGTATGGTAATCCGTGCGTTCTGTATCGGCCATGACCGACAGTTTGAGCGAGGTGTCATTGTCGCCGACGATCTTGCGAATGTCGTCCTCACTGCAGTACTTCCAGGCGCCGAAATCATCGCGCGAGAATATTTTCGCCGATCCCTTGTAGCCGAATTCCATATAATCGATGCCGCCATCAACGCACGCCTGATAGACCGCTTTGACAATATCCTCGCCAAATCTGTGCTTGTTCATCAAACCGCCATCGCGAATGGTGCAGTCCAGCAGCTTTATTTCTTCGCGATAGGTAATCCATCGGCCAAAGGCCGAATAGTTCGAGTCTTTTTTCTTCAATTCTGACAAAGTCACCTCACTGCAATGATCACTATTCACTGTTTCCACTGACTAAATCATCTTTGCTGCGTTCGAGCATGTCGTATAAAAAAAGCCCTGAGAAGCTGATCCCAGGGCTTGATCGCATCGTATCTTGTCCTGCGTTATTTAACGACTGCGAACTTGCCGATTTTCACTCCGGCGTCGCCGGCGTCAACGTGATAGATATAGACGCCGTAGGCGATATCGAGCAAGTCTTTGCTCTGCATGTCCCAAATGGCGGTGCCGTCGACAATCGATTCCGCCTGATGATGAATCTCCTGCACCAGCTGGCCGCGAATATTGAAAATCCTGATCGTGCACTCTTCCGGCAAGTGTGTGAAATGCAGCTCGCGCGGGCCGCGGCCGTTCGCGTACGGATTCAACGGCTCCCACGAATTCGCCACAATGTACGGGTTCGGCACCACCTTGATCCGGTCCAGATCAACCTCTGCGGACGCGATTCGCTGTCCCGTCGTCGTGAACTCGTACACATCCTTGGCCATGAACGGCTTGAGCATCTTAACGAGCACTGATTCACCCGGCCGCGGATTTCGCTTCGTCGTATCGCCGGCTACGGCGGCGTCGAATTGAAAATCCCACGTGATCACCAGCGAATCCTGTTCGTTCGGCTCGACAAAAATAATCTCGTCCGTTCGCGTCCGATCCGTGAATCCTGTGAACTTGCCTTCTTCGCCGGCCAGAAAATCGCGCTCCCAGAATCCAAACTGCACCGGCTCTCCGGTCGTCAGGTTGGTCACCTTGAAATCCACATCCATGGCCGGCAACGTCCGCGTGCTCGACACCACCAGTTCGGTCGCCGTGCCAAAACCCAGCTCGCCAAACTCGATCAGATAATCATGCGCCATCGGCACTCCTTCGGTGCGACTGTAGCGAAAACGGTCCAGCGTAAAAGCATAAACGCTGTCGTTGCTCCACACCGAATTGATCGAGTCCAGCCGCATCTCGTCCATGTTGATCAACCGCAGCTGAAATCCGTCCTCGATCGGCAGGATGCCACCGGTTTGCACGTTTGGATCCTTGTCGATAATCGTAACCGGCTTGGACGGGTCGGTCACATTCACCACCGTTATGCTCTTGGTCGCAAAGGTCGCCGAGAACATGGAGCCGGTGATCATCGTATCTTCAAACGATACCTGGTAGGTGTTGGCGGGTTTCACATCCAGCGGATTGATGATCTTGTAGCCGATCCGGCCCTGCGCATCTCCGCCGCCCTCGATCGGGATCGCGTCGCTCAACTCCGCATTGCGATAGCC
>RQOI01000214.1 GCA_003854995.1 Candidatus Zhuqueibacterota bacterium | reverse complement strand
CTGGGGATTTTCATCCCCTCCTGGTTTGACAATCCGGCGCGCACCAGCTATCGTTATCTGCAACACTGGATGATGCATCCCTACCTGTGGAAGGATCTCCGCGGCGGAACGCTGAGATCATGGGGCGCAAAATCGCTGCTCGAGGCCGGCAAGCATGGCGAACCGCTGCTCGCCGGCGATGGTTTCGCCCGCATTGGCGAGGGATCGGGCTCGACGAATATCTTTCTCAACTCCGGGGTCGATGAGGCCTGGCTGACCGGCATCCTGCTGGGCAAAGCCGTCATTGAACTGGCAAAAGAGAAAAAGGAATTCAGCAAGGCCAATCTCGAAGCAGCCTATGTCAAGCGACGCCGGGAAAGCTGGCTGGAAAAGGAGTCGTGGATTGCCAACGACGCGCGCAGTGGATTTCAAAAAGGTTTTTTCACCGGCCTCATGGGCATGGGCCTGACCATGATCTCAGGCGGCAGACTAAAGATCAGAACGCCGGTTCGGGCGACGCACGAGCGAGCCGGCCAGCTCAAGAATTTCTACAAAGGACGTATTCCAACAGAAGAGGTGAAGAGGATTCAGGAGCAGTCCTATGCAAAAGGCGTAGCTGCCAGCGATGCGCTGATGACGCGCGCCGGATGGCCGGACATTCCCTATGACGGCCAGTTGCTCATGAGCCATCAGGATGCGCTCTATGCCGGCGGCAAAGTGCAGGCAGCGCCGGGCTACAAAGATCATGTCGTCTTTCTGTATCCGCACCTGTGCGAGACATGCGATGACAAGCTCTGCATCGAAATCTGTTCCGGACAAGCCATCACCCCCGGTGAAAAGGGCATACCGGAATTTGAGCGCGAAAAATGCATTCACTGCGGCGCCTGCATGTGGAATTGCGTCAAAACGATCCCCGACGACCCAACGAGGACGAATATTTCTTTCCAGGCCGGTTCGGGCGGCCTGCATTCTTCCGAAAATTAGCGCCAGATTCAACGCAACGATAGAGGAGAAACAGATGTCGTTAACCATCGTCGTTTGCAGCAGCGTGGTGCCGGATCCACTGCAATCGCTCATTCCGGTGGGGACGCCGGACGGATTCGGCCTCAAGAATGAAATGATGTTGCCGCACGTGCTCGATCCCTGGGCCGGCCATGCCCTGTATGAGGCGGCCAATCTGGCCAAACAGATCGACGGCAGCAAGGTCTATCTGGTCAGTCTGGGACTTAAAGCCAAGTTGCAGCAAACCATGATGACCATCGCGCAAAAGGCGCGCTTTGATCTCATTGCGGTCGACGCCTCCCACAGCGGCTTTACCGATTCCGCCAAAACAGCGGCAGCGCTGGCAGCGGCGATCGAACGCATCCACGGGCTCGACAGAGCCAACCTGCTCGTATTTGGCGGCTGGGAATCCGCTTCCCGCGCTGCCGGCACGACCCTGCAAATCCTCGGCGAAAAACTCGGCATCATCGATCAGTTTCAGGCCGTGGATGAAATCAAAATGAACGGCGACGGTTCATTCCAGGTGCTCGAACGCGTCGAAGGCGGCGTGCACCAGCTCTCCGTCTGCACCGGGCCGCCGGCTGTGCTCGGCTGGGCCACCGGCAATCTGCCCGAACCGCCCAACAATCCGCAGCTGGGCATGCAGAACATGCGCACGGTGATGCCGGCGATTCAGCAGGCGCCATCGCTGAACATCAAAGATGAAGCACTCGCTTTTCATGACGTGCAGACGCCGGCCCAGCGTCGCGACACCAGGATCATCAAAGACGTGCCGGCGTCGGAAATCGCCAGAGAGATTGTCGACTGGCTGAAGCAGGAGTAACAAGACGAGGATCGGATCATGGAAAAGATATTATTTTTATCGCATACAGAGAAAGATGGATTCCTATCCGCGCACGCTCTGGAGGCGCTCGGCGCTGCCGCGCAGCTGCGCGAGCAGATGGGCGGTGATTTGGTGGTCGGTCTGTTCGGAGGGCGCGTGGAGACAGCGCAGGTGAGAGGCGCGGTCTATAGCGTCTCCGGCGACGCTTTTGCGATGGCGCGCTACGCGACCGATGCCGCTGCCGGCGAACAGATCTGCAAAGCCGCGGCTGCGACAATTGTCATCGCGCCTGGCACCTCGCGCATGAGTCGCGCCTTTTCCGGCATTGCGGCGCGCTGCGGGGCGAGCGTCGATTCGCACGTCACTGGCCTCGAGGTCAAGGACGGGGCGCTCATCATCACTCGCTGGTATTATAGACAGCGGTTGCAGGCGAGAATGACGCGCGCATCGCGTCCGTGGTTTCTCAGCATTGACTCGGGCGTGTTTGCGCCGTTCGCCGATGCCGGCGACACGGTCATCGAGCGACTGGAGTCACCCGTCGACGCATCACTGACGCGAACCGTGGTCAAAGGAATCCAGGCGCCGCACACGGATGCGCAGACGATCAAACCGGATGCCATGACGTTGTTTGTCGCTGGCGCCGGCTGGACAAAAAAGCAGTCGGATGGCCGTCCGCATGTGCGCGAAGCGGCCGATCTCATACTCGGTTTTTTGCAGAAATCGGGCGCTTCTCTTGGCTCGACCAAGTCGCTCGTCGATCTCCAGGGAGAAGGTCAGGAGGTGTTGCCGTTCATGACCCATCTGAACCAGGTGGGGCAAACCGGTTCGACGCCGCGGCATCAAAAGGGCCTTGCCGCCTGCTGTCACGGCGAAGAGCCGCATGTCGTCGGCTGGCGATTCATCAACGAACGTCGCGCCATCAACCTCGATGCCAACTGCGGCTGGGCGCGCGGCAAAGCCGATGTCCTGTATGTTGCGGATGCCTTTCAGGTCATGGAGCTGGTCAACGAGCTGCTATCGGAATGAGGAATGCAACAAAGCGATCGTGCAGACAGAGTCAGGATCGCCACTCTTCAGTCGCCGGCTGACGAAATTTTTCACCTGGCGGGCAAGGCCGATTCACTTCGATCTTTGCATCCGTTCGCCGTTCTTTTTCAATGACTTCATTTCCAAAATCTTGAATAGCCAGTCCCGAAATCCAATGCTATAATCGTACGAATCAAATCTCGAATAAGCATGTGAAAAAGTGGATTGAACCAGAGCTTCGGCCTGCGGTGCTGTTCGTGCGATGCGCATGGCTCTTGTATAGAGCGCATCCATGTTGTCTCGAGCAAGTCGCTCAAATTCTGCAGATTTACACACGTGCATCTCGTTCTCCCTCGATATTCGTTCCCTGCAACAGTTCCCCTGATATCACGAAAACGTGATGAATAAATAAGTAGCAAAAATCATACTAACAATATTGAAACAGGCACTACACGTTTCACCCGGGATAGAGGCATATATTGTTTCAAAAATGAAATCAGTGCTCAATAATGTTACATTTTTCAACACTTTTTCCTCATTTTTTGAATTTCACAAAAGCATCTCAATATCGCCGTCCATTCGTACTTATCATACGCGATCAGCCGCTTTTTCTCGTATATCTATTGACGATGAACAGAATTTTGCTAAATTTAAGAT
>RQOI01000018.1 GCA_003854995.1 Candidatus Zhuqueibacterota bacterium | reverse complement strand
TCCATCGAGTCATTGCCGCCGTTGTAAAAAAAGTAGCGTATCTTGTGCGCTTTGAAGACCTGGATGATGCGTTCAAATTCATGGCGATTCTCCTCAATGTTGCCCAGTTTTTTGCGGCAGGAGCCAAAGGCGGCGGATGGTGTATAGCGCAGTCCTTCGATCGCCTCAAACGATTCTTTTGCTATATCGATTAATTTGTCCTCCAGGACGCCGTTGATGCCGAACAAGCCGGCGTAGATATCATCGATGAACTCGGCTTCCATTGCGGCTTTGATGACGCCATAGGCGGATGCGTTGATGACGCTCGTCACCCCACCGGATTGTGCATAGACGGCATTTCCTCTGACTGGCATTTTTCACTCCTCAGGTTTTCGTTTAAATAATTTTGCATGCGAGAGAGATATCTGCGAATTTGAAACGAAAAATTTATTAAAACTTTGTCAGGAATCCAATGTTAAAAATGCAAAAAATTTTAAGGCAAAGATGAAAAGATATAACCCGCGCTTCTCACACTCTTGATATAGATCGGTTTTTTCGGATTTGGTTCAAAGTACTTGCGCAAGCGAACGATAAAATTGTCCACTGTTCGAGTCTCCACTTCCGAACTGATGTCCCATACATTTTCCAAAAGCTCTTTTCTGGACACAATCCTGTTTTCTCGTTCGATGAGATACTTTAACATCATGGCTTCGTGCGGTGTGAGTTTGAATCTTTTTTTGCCGGCCTGGCAGTCGAGAGTGGCGAAATCGATGACGTTTTCACCGAAAGAGAAAGTCGGCTGGTCGTGCATACTTTTCTGATACCAGGTTTTGCGGCGCAGCATACCCTTGATGCGTGCGAGCAGCTCGTCGAGATGGAACGGTTTTATCATATAGTCATCGGCGCCGCATTCCAGTCCGCGCACTTTTTCTTCGATTTTGGCTCGAGCCGTCAGCATGAGAATGGGCAATTGTGGTGACGAGGCGCGGATTTTTTCCGTGATCTGAAAGCCGTCGTAAAAAGGCAGCATGATGTCGAGGATGATGAGGTCAAATGGCTCGACTGAAACCAGGTTCAGCGCCTCTCTGCCGTCGTGAGCGCAAACGACATGATAGCCTTCTGCCTGCAGATTGAACTGCAAACCAAAGGCGAGGCTCTCTTCATCTTCAACGACTAAAATCTTTTGCTGATTCGATTGCTGCGCTGTCATAGATCTTTTCCTGTTGACGTCGTTTGCGATTCGTCCATTTGAGCATTTTATTCAGGTAACGGGTTTTCGATAGTTGATAAATCGGCAGCTTTATGACAAAAGTCGTGCCGTGCCCGAGACCTTCACTCTGCACCCGGATTGATCCGACATGGAATTTAATAATTTCATTCACCCAATAGAGTCCGAGTCCTGTTCCTTGGACGTTGGGCACATTTTTGTTTTCAATGCGATGAAATTTGCGAAACATTTTTTTCTGTTCTTTTACAGGGATGCCGATGCCGTTGTCGGAAAATTCGACAAGAATATTTTTACTCGTGCTGCTGAGATTTATGTTTATGGCCGGTGAGTTGAGGGTGTATTTGATCGAATTATCGACGAGATTGTTGAACACGATGTAGAGGGCATTGGGATCGACGACGCATTTGTGCGGCGCTGAACCCTGCAGACGCAGGGCGTCGTCGGTGAGTTTGAACTGCACGCGGATTTCCTCGATGAGGGTGGGGATAATTTTGTCCGCCGTGTGGATTTGAACCTCGAAAAGTTCCTTTTTTTGTTCCAGTGCCGAGATTTTCAGAATAGCTGAAATGAGATTGTTCAGACGGTTCGCGTCTTTCAGCATTGTGTCGATGAATTCATTGCGCTGTTTTGACGGCACATCCCGCATCTTAAACGTTTCCAGATAGAGAGTGATGGAGGCCAGCGGGGATTTTAATTCATGGGTGACGTTGGCGATGAATGTATCATACATACCCGTCAGGCGTAGCTGTGAGCTCAGATTCTTAAAGATGACAGCCATGGCGACCGATACAGCGACATATAAAATGCAGCCGCCCACAAGGATGAACAGGCTGTTCGATGTCGAATCCAGTTGGATGGAGAATTGGCCTTCTATTTGGCTGGCCATATTTCTGGCGATGAAAAATCGGTAGACGAACAGGCCCAGAAGCGAGAACCAGGCACATTGTGCCAGGACAAAGAGAACGATGGAAAAAGAGCGTAGACGTCTATTTCGCATTTCAGGAGGATCACCGTTTTGATGAATTGCGCTCATTCAGTCTTTTACAGGCAGTGTGAGCGCCTTAGCGTTTTATAATACATCATTTCTGCGTCATTCAAAAGCCTCTTTTTCAAATTACATTACTTTTACAATACTATTCATTATAGTTTTGTAATTTTATGTTCAGAAAAGAAAAGGAGAGCAGGCAATGAAGATTCTTCTCGTTTATCCGGAGACGCCGAATACCTTCTGGAGTTTTGCCGATGCCATTAAATTCATTTCCAAAAAGGCATCCGACATACCGCTTGGTCTCATCACCGTGGCGGCGATGTTGCCAGGCGAGTGGGAAAAGAAGCTCATCGATATGAATGTCAGCAAACTGCGCGACAAAGATCTGCTTTGGGCGGATTATGTGTTCATAGGGGGTATGAATATTCAACGCCGGTCGTTTCAACGTGTCGTCAATCGCTGCAATCAGCTCGGCGTCAAAGTTGTGGCGGGCGGTGCGATGGCCACAACGGATTACCGGGAGATGCTCGGCATCGATCATTTTGTCCTGAATGAAGCGGAAGTGACGCTGCCGCTTTTTCTTGCTGATCTGCAGAAAGGCTGCGCTAAAAAGGTCTATCAGTCTGATGTATTCCCAGAGTTATCAAATACGCCGATGCCCATGTGGAGTCTGCTCGACATGAAAAAGTATGCCGGGATGGGCATACAGTATTCGCGCGGTTGTCCCTTTGATTGTGAGTTTTGCAGCATCACGATGTTGAACGGCCGTAAACCGCGCACCAAATCAACGAGGCAATTTTTAGCGGAATTGGACTCGTTATACGATCACGGCTGGCGCGGGGGTGTTTTTATTGTCGATGATAATTTTATCGGCAAAAAATCCAGCTTAAAAGCCGATTTGTTGCCAGGCTTGATTGAATGGTCGCGGCAGAAAAGATATCCATTCCAATTCACCACCGAAGTGTCGATCAATCTGTCGGATGATGAAGAGCTGATGCAGCTGATGGTGCAGGCGGGATTCAGGCACACATTTGTCGGCATAGAGACGCCCGATGATGAGGGGCTGGCCGAGTGCGGCAAGAAGCAAAACCTGAACAGGGATCTCGTCGGATCGGTGAAAAAAATGCAGCGGCATGGACTGGTCGTCTCCGGCGGATTCATTGTGGGTTTTGATAGTGACACGCCGTCAATATTTGAGAGGCAAATCAATTTCATCCAAAGAAGCGGCATTGTCACGGCGATGGTCGGTTTGCTGACGGCGCCGACCGAGACAAAGCTCTATCGGCGACTGAAAGATGAAAATCGGTTGCTGCATTTGTCAACCGGCAACAACATGGACGGCTCCCTTAATTTCATTCCGAAAATGGAATATCAGAAATTGGTGCAGGGCTATAAATATATTCTGGAGACGGTCTATTCTCCGAGAGAATACTATAAAAGGGTGAAGACATTTCTCAATGAATATGAACTTCCGCGACGATCAAAGCTCACTCTGTCAGATCTTCGCGCATTTATGCGTTCCTTGTGGAAAATCGGCTTGTTCGACAAGGGTAAGCGCTATTACTGGCGGTTACTGGCTCATACAATGATCCGCTACCCCAAAAAGTTTGGCACGGCAGTGACTTTGGCGATTTATGGTTTTCATTTTCGCAGGGTGGTGAAGGCGATCTGATTCGCGCGAGTTATCCAGAGGGGGGCGTGTCACGTTTTGTGTGCGCGCGGCAAGTGAGGTTTTGTGATGAGCTTACGCAAGATCATGGGCGGCAGGCTTTCCTCATCGCGTGCGGTCGCCCCATTTTGCAGCGTTGCTGCGTCATTTTGCCCCTACGGGGCGACTCCCCACCCACCCCATCCTCCCAGTGGCACCCTCCCTCATCCCAACGCCACATCGAGCAGCATCATGGTCGCAAAGCCGAGCATGGCGCCCATGGTGGCGATATCGGTATTGCTCTCGGCCTGACTTTCGGGTATCAGCTCTTCCACGACGACAAAAATCATGGCGCCGGCGGCAAACGCCAGCGCATAGGGCAGTATCGAGCGTATCGAAATGACCGCGAGTGCGCCGAGCACGCCGGCGATGGGCTCCACAACGCCGGATGCCTGTCCCCACCAGAAACACTTGAACCGCGACAGCCCCTCACGACGAAGCGGCACAGATACAGCGAGACCCTCGGGAAAATTTTGGATGCCGATGCCGAGCGCCAGCGCGACCGCGCCCGTCAGTGATGCAGATGGCAAATCATACGCCACAGCGCCGAAAGCGACGCCAACCGCCAGACCCTCGGGAAAATTATGCAGCGTGATCGCCGAGACGAGCAATACGCTGCGGCGCCAAGAGGTGTGAATTCCTTCCGCTTCGCTGATGGGTTTATCCATGTGCACGTGCGGCAAAAGCTTGTCGACAACGCGGAGAAAAGCACCGCCCAGCAAAAAACCGACCACTGCGGGCAGCCAGGGAATCATCCCCTGATTTTCAGCCATCTCTATGGCGGGACTGAGCAGCGACCAAAAGCTGGCGGCGATCATGACGCCGGCGGCAAAGCCGAGCATGCCGTCCAGAATTTTGCGATCTATCGTTTTAAAGGCGAACACAACGGCCGCGCCGGCCGCGGTCATGAACCAGGTAAAACAGGTGCCGATCAATGCCTGGGCAATGGGCGAAAATTCCCTTAACCAGTCCAACATGATGATCATCTCCGATCAAAAACTATTCCGCCACCCATTCATTGTAGATTTTGAAATCAAAAAAATCGTCCTCGCCATCGCAGCAGCTGCACAGCACATCATATCCCCAGGCATCGTCCGGTGCGATGAAGAATTGAAAACTGGCTTTCAACTGCCGGTTCAGCGTATCTTTCACTGTGCACGTCAGAATGGGAACGCCATAACCCGTGTCCGCGACAAAAGCATCGCAAGCTCCGGGAGAAAAGCTGAGCACAATTCCCTGATACCGGCTATATTCCATCGGCTTGTTATTGAACTGCTCGACAACGATCAACTGGTTGGAGTAAAACTCTTCAAGCTCGTATTCGATGATCGTCTTGTGCAGTCTTTCATGCAGAGTGAGTTTTTCGGCCGGAGCAGCCAGTGGATTTTGATCGTAGCCATCCGCGATATCATCCTTGTCCGTGTCCATTTCCCATGAGTTTGTCCAGAGTCTCTCTTCGGCCAGATCGCTCAGGCCATCCGCATCACTGTCTTCATAGAGCGTGCTTTTCAAGATCGTATAGCCCGTATTGGTTGTATCGACGAATGAGCGATAATAGGTCCTGGAAACCTGATCCAAATCGCCGTACCAGTCAACATCCAGTTGATGATTGGTGACCTTGATTTGATAGTTGTTGCTGGGCAAAACCGGAATGCTGGTGTAGAGCGGCCGACTCCAGTTCTGCGTATCCCGAGAATAGGCAACCCAGAATTCGTGAAAGCCGAAATAGTCGGAGGTGAAGATCGACCAGTAAATATCGGTGCTGTCGCGAATGATGCACGCATTGGGCACAATGGCCGTATTGAAGAGATTCCCCTGTGTGAGGTGGGGAATGAGGCTATTTTGGCTCATGCAGATCGGGGCAATGAGCAGCTCGACTGCAATGGCTGCGATGGACAGATTTTTTTTCATTGTTTTACTATCTTGATCGTAGTACGCCTATTTATGACGATCATAAATTACAATTGTTTACATCACGGAATCAGGATTGTAGCGACTGAAAATTCGCATAGCATTTCGCAACCGCTTCCAGCGGCGGATAAATATCTTTTTCTTCTTCGATGATATACCATTCTGTGGCGCCTTGGGTTTCACAGAAAGTGAAAACTTGTTTCCAAGGTATGTCGCCCTCTCCGAGGATGGCATTTGGATTTGTCGCCGAATACTCTTTCAAATGGATTGTGACGGCGCGTCCCGGGTACTTGACCAATGTGGCGAGCGCATCCCCGCCGCCGATGCCGCAATTCCCGGTGTCGAGCTGAAGAATGACGTCTTTGTCCGTGTATTGTGCGAATACATCCCATGGCAGTTGGCCTTCCAGGGGCTTGAATTCAAAGTCATGGTTGTGATACCCGACCCGCATCGCATGCGTTTTGGCTTTCTCGGCGAGAGCGTTAAAGTCACTCGCCAGTTTTATCCAGTCTTGCACGGTTTGTCGTCTTTCTTCCGGCAGCCAGGGCACGATCAGATATTTATTTCCCAGGATGGCATTGAATTCGATGGTCGCGTCGATCGTCTCCGGCGCCAGATCAGCCAGTTGGGTGTGACTGCCACAGCACAGCAGGCCGTGATCGTCGAGGATGGCCTTGATATCCTTGGCAGTATAGTTGTAAAAGCCGGCGAACTCTACGCCCTGATAACCGATTTCAGCGACTTGTTTGATAGTGGCGACCAAGTCTTTCTCACAGTCGTGGCGAACCGAGTAAAGTTGCAGGCCCAATGGGATCGTCTTCGCGTTCGGTTGCTGCTCGCTGCAGCGAAAAAAACCGACGGAGGCCATGGCGCAGGCGGCGCTGCCCGTCGCCAGGAATTGTCGACGTGTCAAATGTGTCATTGTCCTCTCTCCTCGCAAATGTGAACACAAATCCCCCACCATAATGACTTATTATACAAAATTACCGGATATTATCCAACGTCAAAGTGAGTGGTTTTGCGATTAGCATCTATCGATGCACATCCATTCTGAAACAGATTGTTAAATTGTGGCACACTTTTCAGGCTAGAAAACGGCATTCGCATTGAAGAGAAGAAGAGTCGATGCGGCGTTTTGTCACTATGATATGTTTAACTATAATAAAAACAACTATAAAAAAAATGAATATCCGCGGCAATGAATTGAAGCATTGTTGCGCGATAATGCCGTAAAAAGGGCCCGTTATTTGCGAGAAACGTCTCTTGTGAATAGCGTCAAACGGGTTTGTGCATGTGCGGTGCATTTATGCTATTTGCATTAATTGTTCAATAAATGACCGGAGTGAAAATGTTGAAAAAATGTCTATATGGAATCATTTCTGTTCTTCTGCTCGCATTTCATTCGACTGTTGTCGCGCAGCCTCGACACGACAAGCTTCTCTATCATGTGCCTCTGACGAGTGACACAGCAAATCCAATCGGGGCAATCGGGGCTGGAGGCGGAGAATTCTCAGAGCGTGGCTGGACTCCCAAGCTGACAAGCGGCCAGGTGCGCATCGAGCTGGACTATTTTTTACCGTTCGAAGGAACTGTGCAGGTCACACTTTCGGGCTTGATGCCGGCCGTCAATGTCGAATGGATCCCGATCGCACTCTATTCGCGCGGAGCAGCCAGCTTTTATGAAGTGGATCCAACTCCCGGCTCTTATATCTTTTTAAAATCAGATGACCACTATGCGGATGCCGGTCTCGATTTTAAATTTTTCTCCTCGGCGTTTTACGGATCCAACGCCGCCACCGGGCGTAAGGATATGCCGATTTACGCGCGCACCTGGTCGGCCTCGCGAGAATATGTCTTTCAAATAATCTGGAATAAAGAACAGGTCTGGCTCACGCTCGATGGCCAAGTATTGACCAGCCAAGCTTTTAAAGGACAGGTGGAAAGTTTTGGCTATATTTTTCTGGGGAGAGATGACACCTACGGATCAACTGTCAAAGGCATCTATTACAAAGATTTAAAAGTCTATGTTCCAAAAACCGACCATCCTTTTTTGAACATCGCCGATTCCTATGGCGAGATGGCGCATCGAAAGATAGGCGGCCAGGGCGTTGCCATCGCGGATGCCGATAACAATGGTCAGGACGACATTTACATCAGCAATTTTATTGATGCTGCGCATGACCTGGATAACCTGTTGTACATCCGGAATAACGCCTCTTTTGCGGAACAGGGACAGCTGCGCGGTGTGAATGATGAATCCTACACCACGCAGTCGATTTTCGGCGACCTGGATCGTGATGGTGATACTGACCTTTTTGTCGTCAACTTCCATCGGGCAGATGGCTATCCGAATGAACCGAATCATCTGTA
Organism: Candidatus Zhuqueibacterota bacterium; assembly: GCA_003854995.1. Classification (GTDB taxonomy): domain Bacteria; phylum Zhuqueibacterota; class Zhuqueibacteria; order Residuimicrobiales; family Krinioviventaceae; genus Kriniovivens. The sequence goes on along the minus strand of RQOI01000018.1, from coordinate 21 downwards.
CATCAATGATGGCTCTGGAAG
>RQOI01000017.1 GCA_003854995.1 Candidatus Zhuqueibacterota bacterium | reverse complement strand
TTGTGCGAATGTCGAATAGAATGCCATGGTCACCTCTTGCAAAGGATGTAGAAAAGGGGAGAGGTGCGCCGGGAAGGCCGTCTCAGCCCCCTGTCGAGATGCGCCTTTCTCGGCATGACGCCATTTTCCTCGACGCAGATGCCAAGATGGTGGCGCAGCGGACTAGTGATTTTCGATTCTTTCTTCGCCCTCCGGAGGTTCGCAAAACCAGGCCAAGGTCTCATCGACCGACAGTCCGGCTGGCAGCCGCGGCGCGCGCGGATCGGTCTGGACGAAATGGTCGATCATCATTTTCTGCAATTTCTGCAAAATGGCCCGATTCTCGGGTGCAGCCGATACATCTTTTTCCTCATCCGGATCTTGCACAACATTGTACAAACGATGCACGATTCCCGGTGGTCCGAAACCCGTCGCGTACCCCTGACCGAGGTCGTTTTTGCCGGTGGTGAAAATATACTTCCATTCCTCTGTCCTGATCATGGCTTTATTGTCGACGAGAAATTCTGCAAACACGTACTCTTTATGTCGAGTTGACCTGCCGGTCAGAATCGGCAGCAGGCTTGCGCCCTGGTGCGTTTTCATCTGCTCGACGCCGAGGGCTTCCATGATGGTCGGCGCCAGGTCGATGAACTCGCACAGGACGTCGCTGCGCCGGCTTTTAAAGCGATCACCGCCCTGAATGATGAGGGGCGCGCCGATGGCCGGCTCCCACATCATGTGCTTTTCAAAACGTTTATGGTCGTTCAGCAGATAACCGTGATCGCCAATATAGAGAACCAGAGTCTTCTCGGTGAGCCCGAGGCGATCCAGTTCATTCAGAACCAGACCAATGTTCTTATCCAGATATTCCACGGACGTATAATAGGAGGCGATGATGCCGCGCCGTTCCTCTTTTGATAGCGTGCGAAAGACGTCCGGCACCCAGCGATCATCTTGCGCTGAACCTTCGGGCAGAGGCATTTTTTGCGGATCATATTTGCCGACGTACTCGATGGGAAAGTTAAAGGGCGAATGCGGTTCCTGAAAGCCGAGCCAGAGACAGAAGCGAACATGCCTGTTTTTGTTGATGAAATCGATCGCCTTTTTGGCGTAAATCGTCCCATCACTGTCTTTATCATAATAGCTTCCGGGCAGCATGTCCGCATTCAGCCAGATGCGCGCCGGATCGCGAAAGGGGCGCCATGGCGGACGAACAGAAATGTCCCCGTCGATCTGCTGCGCTGGATGCTCCTTCCGATAGGAGCGCATATCTTTTATGCTAAAATTGTCAGCAAAACCATGGTCCCCATCATTGTTAAAGTGCATTTTGCCGACATAGCCGGTCGCAAAACCGAACTGATTGAGATGTTCAGCCACGGTGATCTGCTCTTCCGGAAACGGCGTGCTCAGGAGGGTCACGCCGGCGGCGTGCGGATAGCGTCCAGTGAGCAGGGATTGCCGCGACGCGCTGCAGACCGGCGCATTGGCGTAGGCGTGGGTGAAGCGGACGCCGCGCGACGCCATGCGATCCAGGTTCGGCGTGCGAATGAGTTCATTGCCATAGCAGCCGAGGACGCGCGCGGAGTGATCATCGCCAATGATCATGACGACATTTCTAAATCTCTTTTTCACGCCACTGCATGCCAATGACGCAGAGATGGCAGCTGTCCCTGCCAGTTGCAAAAATTTTCGACGGCTGTGCATTGTCATATTAGTCCCGCCTATTCGGTTGCAAAAAAGTTCCGGCACATGATCTTTTTTACTACAGCGAAAACCAGTAATTGAATTTTATCAGATAGA
>RQOI01000213.1 GCA_003854995.1 Candidatus Zhuqueibacterota bacterium | reverse complement strand
GCGCCGTGGTTCGACGCTCTCGCCGATCTGGTGCAGATTCATTCGCTGAACGATGCCATCATCATGCTGCTCGCCGCTGTCCTCAGCGCTGCTGTCTTCGAGGAAATGCTCTTTCGGGGACTTTTGCAGCATACGCTGGAGCATTTTCAGTCGCCCGCTATCGCCATCATCGTCAGCGCCCTCTTTTTCGCCGTCGCTCATTTCAGCCTGTGGACGGCTGTGCAGATCATGGTGCTGGGACTCGTCCTCGGATACGTCGCGTGGAAATCCGGCACCATACTTCCGTCTATGATGATCCACGCCTTGAATAATTTATTCTCTTTGATAATGATGAATTCGCCCGCGGCATCGCTGGATTGGTACCACTCGGGTCACGTCAGACCCATCTGGCTGGTTTTTGCCATCGCGCTTTGTCTTCCCGCGTACAGGTTTTTCAATAAATCGTGTAAAAAAAACGCCACTTTGAATTGATTTCTTGACGCTTATCCGGATTATGTTTATATTGACAGTGTAAGTATTCTTGTCCTCAGAGCGGTTCTCGCATCTTTGCTTTGCATCAGTTTTTTCTCTGCAAAAGAGCATTTTTTCCCTAACATTGAATAAAGAAATACCATGCCGGACTCGGATCACAGAGAAAAGAGTGATATGAAAATTGTCATTTTCAATGAAGATTTGCGCTCTGAAATGCAGATGTATCTTGCCTTGAGCAATCATTATGACGTCTCCATTGCAGAAGATGAAGATGATTTGATGCAATTGCTGGACAGTAAAAAGGCGGACTATACTTTTTTGGACCTCGATTGCGGGGAAAAGAAGCGCGGACATGTCAAAAAGGCGCTCGAAATCGCTTCGCGAATTCAGCAAAAACACCCGAAAACCGAGCTTGTCGGCATCTGCGATCAGAATGATGTGAGCATCACGCAAATGGCGGCCGGCATCGGCATCAAACGAGTGGTGACGAGACCGATCAAAAATCGAGAGATATTGGACGCTCTCGGCTGAAATAATCTGTTTCCGAGAAATGTCAAGGCCGGTGTTCACGCATCGGCCTTTTTTTATGGCATAGAAACAAGTTGATTTTCGTGCAGAATTCCTGTAAGTTTCTGCATGAGTTTTGAATTTGATTTTCTTATCATTGGCACGGGCATAGCGGGGTTGTCTTGCGCGCTCAAGTTGGCGCGACATGGCACGGTCGCCCTGATCTCCAAGAAAGAGAAAGCCGAGGCGAATACCACGTACGCGCAGGGCGGCATCGCGTCGGTCTTTCATCCGCAAGATTCTTATGAACAACACATCCAGGATACGCTCAAGAGCAGCGCCGGTCTGTGCAAAATAGAGGCTGTACGCATGATGGTGGAACGCGGTCCGGCACTGGTCAAGGAGCTGGTCGACCTGGGTGTCGCTTTCACCCGTGCGCCGGATGGATTATTTGATCTCGGCCGCGAGGGCGGCCATCAACATCAGCGGATCGTCCATGTCAAGGATCACACCGGGCGCGATGTTGAGCTCGCTCTTATCGACGCTGTGCGGCGGCAATCCAATATCGCCTTGCTGGAAAATCACATTGCGATCGATTTGATCACCGAACATCATGTTTTTATGCCGGCGCAAGCTCGCGGCGCTTCATTGAACTGCTGGGGCGCCTATGTTCTGGATCTCAACGACCATCAGGTGAAACGCTTCATTGCAAAAGCGACGATCATGGCGACGGGTGGCTGCGGCCAGGTCTACCTGCATACGACCAATCCTAAAATCGCCACAGGCGATGGCCTTGCCATGTGCTTTCGCGCCGGCGCTGCCATCGCCAATATGGAATTCTTGCAGTTCCATCCGACGACGCTCTACCACCCCGATGCTGAATCGTTTTTAATCACCGAGGCTCTGCGCGGCTATGGCGGGCGGCTCATCAATAAAAATGGC
>RQOI01000016.1 GCA_003854995.1 Candidatus Zhuqueibacterota bacterium | reverse complement strand
TAAAAAAACCTGTGAGCGAGGATGGATAAAGAACCCATCTGACACGGTGGGCACCGCCTGAAATACTTTTTACGTCCACAAGATCCCCGCCGGATGCGCCGGCAGGGATTAAGAGGCATGTAATCCGCACTCAGAGCAAAGTTCCCAACTCAAAGGTGTTGGTTCTTTATATTGTGCCGCTCACAGGCGCACCGATAATGTGTAAAAAATGCGGTTAAATGTCAAGAAAAACTTTGGAGAATATTGCTCGTTCTGACGGTGTTATGAGAGATAAATCGCTCATAATCATTGCGTTTATGATGATTTATTTATATTTTTGGGCATGCGAGAAATGAGGGTGATGTGAACGTAAAAATGTCTGTTTTTTTTCTGCTGGCGCCGCTGTTGCTGGTCGCTGCGCCGGGAGAGATCCTGAAAATCGAACTCGTGGGTGATATCAATCCGCTGTCGGCCAAATTCATCATCGACAATCTACAGCGCGCTGAGGAGGGCAAGTACGAGGCGCTGCTCATTCAGATGGACACGCCCGGCGGACTGCTACAGGCCACGCAGAACATCGTCAAGACGATTCTGGACGCCGACGTGCCGGTCATCATGTACATTGCACCGAGCAGCTCCGGCGCGGTCTCGGCCGGCGTCTTTATCACCATGGCCTGTCATATTGCGGCCATGGATGAGGGCACCAATATCGGCGCCGCTCATCCGGTGGGCATCGGCGGCCAGCAGGATACGTCAAGGGTGATGGGCGAAAAAGTGGAAAACTATACCGCCACCTGGGCGCGCGGCATCGCCGAGAAGCGCGGCCGCAACGCGGACTGGGCAGAGCAGGCTGTCCGGAAGAGCGTCTCGGTGACCGAGCGACAGGCGCTCGAGCTGAACGTCATTGATTTGATCGCCGCCACGCAGGACAGCCTGCTCGCGGCCATCGACGGCCGCACGGTTGAGCTGGGGAATGGCAAAATTCATACCCTGGCCACCAAAGAGGCGGTCGTCGTCGAGCAGGTGATGAATTGGCGGCATCGCATCCTGTACCGAATTTCCAATCCGACCGTCGCCTATATCCTTCTCATGCTGGGCGTCTATGGCATCTTTTTTGAGCTGTCGAATCCTGGTTCGATCATCCCGGGCGTGGCCGGCGGCATTTTCATCGTTCTGGCGTTCATGGCCTTGCAGACCTTGCCCGTCCGCACCGCGGGAATATTATTGATTCTCTTTGCCGTCGTCTTGTTTATACTGGAGATCAAAGTGACAAGTTTTGGAATTCTGACAATAGGAGGTATTGTGGCCATGTTCCTCGGCTCCATCATGCTGTTTGAAGAAGCGCCGGGATTCTCTTTTCGGGTGGACTGGCGTGTCGCGCTGACCGTGACATTGTGCACCGCTGCATTTTTTGTCTTTGCCCTCGGCATGGCGCTCAAAACGCGCCTGACCCGGGCGACCACCGGCGCCGAGGGGATGCTGGACAAGGTCGGCATTGCCACGACGCCGATTGCGGAGGAGGGGGTGGTCAAGATCGGCGCAGAACTGTGGAAGGCGCGCAGCGACGAAAAAATTAAAAAGGGCGAGCGGATTCGTGTGCTGCAGGTGAATGGTTTGGAATTAAAAGTCGAGAAAATGAAATAATCAAAGCGAGGAGGCACCTTATGTTTTCCCCCCTGTATGTCGTATTGATTTTTGTCGTTTTGCTTCTCATCAGTGCGGTCAAGATTCTGAAAGAGTATGAACGGGGCGTCATCTTTCGTCTGGGACGGTCCATTGGCTACAAAGGGCCGGGCATCATTTTCCTCATCCCGCTCGTCGATCGCATGGTCAAGGTTGGTCTCCGCACCATCGCCATGGACGTGCCACCGCAAGACATCATCACCAAGGATAATGTCTCTGTGAAGGTGAATGCGGTGCTCTATTTTCAGGTGCTGCATCCGGACAAAGCGATTATCGAGGTTGAAGAGTACCTCTTTGCCACGTCCCAGTTGGCGCAAACGACGCTGCGAAGCGTCCTTGGCCAGGCCGAGTTGGATGATCTGTTATCAGAGCGCGATAAAATAAACCATGAATTGCAGCAGATCATTGACGAACAAACGGACAAATGGGGCATTAAAGTGTCGATGGTCGAGGTGAAACACGTTGATTTGCCGGTCGAAATGCAGCGCGCCATGGCGAAACAGGCTGAAGCCGAACGCGAGCGCCGCGCCAAGGTTATTCATGCTGAAGGCGAGTTCCAGGCATCGCAAACACTGGCCAACGCGGCCGAGATCATGGCCAAACATCCGCAAGCCCTGCAGTTGCGCTATCTGCAGACGCTGAGCGAGATCGCCACTGAAAATAATTCAACCATCATCTTCCCTCTGCCCATGGACCTGATCGAACCGTTTCGGAATGCGATCGCTAAAGCCAAACAGAGCTGATGCCATCGGCGGGTCAGTGCGCTGACCCGCTGTTTCTCTCTTTATGGCTCTATAAGGTTTTGCGGTGGGAACAGCAAACCGCCGAGTTCACCGAGGAGCGCAGAGAAAGAGATTTCCAATCGAATTGAATCTTTTTTCTCGCACGTGCATCTCATATGTAAATATTCAATGACGTGAGAACAAAGATGGAAAATATGGAAATCATTCTCGTGCTGGTGGCCTGGGTCATCATCGCCAGGTTTGCCCTTCCCAAACTGGGAGTGCCCACTTGAATGTCGAGCGCCTGCGATCTCCCGGGCGGAGAGCAATCAGACAAGAATAAAAATGATGGAAAAACAACAGATAAACAGGTAGAGTGATGCCGATCTATGAGTACAAATGCACTGCATGCGGTCATCGCTTCGATGTCCTGCAGAGAATGGGAGAGGATGGCGCTGATCTGAGCTGTCCCCTCTGCGGTGCGCCTGCGCCGGAAAAGATGCTGTCAACTTGTGCGACCAGCGGCCATGACTCTGGCGCATCGGAGCGGAGCTGCAGCAGCGGCTTCAGCTGAGGCGTGCGATGAGCGGGCAGTTCGTCCGCTTTCAACTTGATTTTAAATCGAAAGATGGTTAATTTGGCAAGTCAAGATCAGCGATGATTCTTGGCTTGCCTTTTTTGTCAGAAAGGTGACGGAACATGAAACTCTTAAAATACATCATTGGCTTTTGCATCGGTGCAGTCGCTGGTTTTGCCTACTATTATTTCATCGGCTGTCGAACCGGCGCCTGTCCGATCACCGGCAATCCCATCATCAGCACGCTGTGGGGCGGCGTCATTGGAGCGCTGCTGGCCGATACGATTGCGGATGTGTTGCGAAAGAAAAAAACAACCTGATACGAGGACTCTATGCGCATGCGGCTTTCCATAATCTGTCTGACAGCGGGTCTCTTTCTGTTGCAGGGTGTTCATGGGCAGGAACTTGAATCCAGTGCAGCGTGCGCCGATTGTCACGTTCAGGCTGTCATAGAATGGCAGACGTCCAGACATGCCTTGTCAACGGCCGCAACAAATCCGTTTTACGCCGCCATGTTGCGATGGGCCGCCGCAGTGGATGACGAGGCGCAAGACAAATGCGACGTGTGCCATGTCCCGGTCAAATCACTGGCGTCCACAGCCGAGATGGCGCGCCAACTGGAGGATGAGGGAGTGACCTGCGATGTCTGCCATGCGACGCAGCCGCATGGAAAATGGTTGCGCCTCCATACCGCCGGAGTGAAATTGGGGCCGTCGCATGATGCAGTCTCCGTGGTGCATGCGAGCCAGTTCTCCGAACATCTGGTCTCTTCGCGCCAATGTCTCACCTGTCATGCCAATCTCGAGAGCGCACACGGCTTTGCCTTTTGCTCCACGCAAAAAGAATATCTCGCCAGCTCGTTCAGCAAAAAAGGCGTCACGTGCCAGGATTGCCACATGCCGGCCATGGAGGGTAAGACAGCCGAGCTCGGCAAGATTCGCCAGGTGCATTCGCACAGATTTTATGGCGGCTACAATCCCGAGATTTTGCTCAATTGCGCCGCGCTCGAGCTGGTGGTCAGCCGGGAGGAGACGCAGCTCGCGCTTGCTGTGAAGGTGAAGAATCGCACCGTCGGACACGCCTTGCCGACAGGATCACCCATGCGGGCGGTCTATCTGTCGCTGAAAGCGCTCGATCGGGACGGCACTCTCATCTGGCAGAATTATCAGTCGAATCCGCTGCTCGAAGATCCGGATGCTGTGTTCATGCGCCTGCTCGAGGATGAGGCGGGACGGGCGCCGGCGCCCCCCTGGCTTGCCAGCAGAGTCAGATTCGACCAGCGATTGCAGCCGGATGAAGTGAGAGAGTTGTCTTACGACATCCCGGCAGCAAATGTAGCGACGATTTCAGCTGTCCTGCAGTACAGGCTGGCGCCGCCGGCGATACTGCAAAAGCTGAATCTCTACGACGAATCCCTTTCGACTATCGTGACCATTGCGGCCGCAAGATATGATCTCGAATAAGAAGTGAGGTTGGGATGAAGATCACTCGCGCAGGAATGATTGCGTTCATACTGATGGCCGTGCCGGCTGTGGAGGCGGCTGAGGGCCGGCTCTCTCTATTTTTTGCGCCGTGGCAGTTGACCAAGGTTTGGCTCGCCGCTGCTCTGGCGCTCGTCGGCACGCTGCTGCTGCTGACGCGTCGATTGAACGCGCGCCGGCGCTTTGCGATGATGGCGCTGGCCTTCATCGCGTTCGGCGTGCTGAGCGTCCTGCCAGTGAACGCTTTCCGCGGCTTGGGGCTGCATCCGAGTCCCATGTGCGTCATCGAAAAGCCGTTTCTCTTCGTGAACGCGGGTCGCGCTGTGCCGATTCTTTTTCTATCGCTCTTTGCCTTCATCGGCCTGCTCACCCTCCTCAGCAACAAGAGCTTTTGCGGCTGGACCTGCCCGATCGGCGCCCTGCAGGAGTTGATTTACAAAATTCCATTGCCGAATAGACTACAGAGAAAAATCCCCTTTGTCGTCTCCAACTCGATTCGGTCGATCTTTTTCATCGTCTTTGTTGCAGTTGTTTTCACCACCGGCTTTTCTCTCTACGAATACGTCAATGCCTTTCACATTCTGCATTGGCAGTGGCAGTGGCAGCTCATCATCCCGATTGGCATTGCCATCATCGGTGGCCTGTTCATCTATCGACCGTTCTGCTACCTCATCTGCCCATTGGGACTGTTCACCTGGCTTCTGGAGCATGTTTCGGTTTTAAGAGTAAAATTGGATAAAGAGGCGTGCACAGACTGCAAGCTGTGCGTGAAAAAAAGTCCCTGCCCGACCGTGCCGGCCATCCTGGCGATGAAAAAATCGCGCCCCGACTGTCATGCCTGCGGCGTCTGCATCGAGGTCTGCCCGGAGGATGCGTTAAAGTTTCGAGTCTGATCTGATCGTCCTGCGCATAAGATGGTGCATCAGCTGCAAGAAAGGGCTCGCGCATGAGATATTCAACCCGGGTGCAGTCATATTCGGTCAGGATGGTCCACTATTCAATCCCCGCATCGCCTCTATTCGCTGCAACACCGGCGGATGCGTATAGTTCAAAAAAACGTAAAACGGATGCGGCGTCAGGTTGCCGAGATTATTGACGGTGAGCTTTTTCAGCGCCGTGATCATGGCCTCGCTGTCCTGCGTCGTCTCGCAGGCAAAGCGATCGGCCTGGTATTCCTGCCGCCTCGACCAGTAGTGCGAGCCGAGGGACAGGAGCAGTTCCATCGGGCTGTACAGCAGGCCGAAGAAGATAAAGCCGGCATACACCGAGACGTTCTCCATATAGAATGCATCGAAAAGACCGCGGTGGCTGATAAAGATGGAGAGCAGAAAAAACATCAGGCCGCTGTGCAGGATGCCGGTGATCAGACGGCTGATGACGTGCTTTTTCTTATAGTGCCCGATCTCGTGCGCCAGAATGGCCACCATCTCTTTGATCGTGTGCTGGGCGATGAGCGTATCAAAGAGCGCTATCCTTTTATTTTTACCGAATCCGGTGAAAAAGGCGTTCGATTTCGACGACCGTTTCGAGCCATCCATTTGAAAGATGCCGGCGAGCGCATAGTCGACCGAAGTGGCGTAATTCATGATCGCGCTCCTCAACTCCCCCTCTGCCAATGGTTCAAACTTGTTGAACAGCGGCATGATCCAAACGGGCGCGATGTAACTGATGATCAGAGAGACAACCGTGACGACGCCCCAGCCAACCAGCCATGCGCTCGAGCCAAGATATGCAAAGATGGCCAGCACCAACGCCATGAGCGGCCCGCCGATCAGGACTCCGAGGAGCGCTCCCTTGATCCGGTCGAGAATGAATGTTTTCAGCGTTGTCTTGTTAAAGCCGAAACGTTGCTCCAGGACAAAAGTATCATAGACGTCGAACGGCAGCGAGATGAGCGATTTCGCAAAAACAAGTATCGCCATGTAGAGGAGGCCGGTCGGAATGACTGGCAGGTCAAGGCCGCGGACCAGCGCATCCAGCCAGTTGAATCCCCCCAGAAACCAGAAGAGCAGGAGCACGACGACGTCCACGGTGTTGGTGAGAAAGCCCAACCGGGTATTGGCGACGAGATAGCGCTGCGATTTTTGATATTTTTCATCATCGTAGAATCCGCTGAATTCCGTCGGCAGCGTCGTTGTCATGTTTCTGAGATTGAGGAGATCAGCGATCTGCGACAGCGCATAGTCGAACGCTATTGTGGCGAGGATGATGATGCCGTAGAGGTTCATTGATTGTCCTTTTCAGAACAGATTCATCAGCTGGCTCAGCTAAGGCAACTTTGATCTGACAAGCTGCATAAAGCGTTGCGCGGGTTCGAAATGCGGCTCTATATTCAACGCTTTGCTGCAATTCCGTTCCGCCTGGACGTAATCGTTCATCTCGAAACAGACCTGGGCGCGGCCCAGATAGGCATCCGGCTGGGTGGCGTCTATCTCGATGGAGTGGTCAAAGTCCTCCAGCGCGCGGTCGTACATTTTAAGCATTCTGTAGGCGTGGCCACGGTTGTTGTAAGCCCGGAAATTGTTCGGATTTGTCTGGATAGCGCGGGTGAAATCTTCAATGGCGCGTTCGTATCTGGACTGGACAAAATAGACCATGCCCCGGTGATTGGAGATGATCGAGCAGACCTGCATTCCCGGCTTGTTATTCAAAATGAACGAATAGTAGCGCAGCGCTTTGCTGTAATTGTGCTGACTGTGCGCATCGAGCGCCTCATGGAGCAGTTTGTCGAGCGAACCATTGCTGATATCTGGCAGCGGACTGTCATCGACCTCCTGCGCCTGTCCCTCTATCCCGACCGTATCCTGAATGCCTTCTATGGCGTCGATTTTTGCCTGCAGTGTCTGCCGTCTCCTTTCGTCCAGTTCCTGTCTTTCCCGCTGATAGTCCCGTATCTCCTGAAAAATGATGTCCGATAACGTCAGGCTCGCGTTCAATGACGCCAGTTTTCTTTTCAACGCCTTGTTCAGCAGCGAGTCATCCGCCTTGTAGATGAGCTCGTGCTCGACTTCTGCCCAGGCATCCTGCAATTTCGTCCGCAACTGAATTTCACAGCATGGCTCTGCATAGGGAATCTCTTCTTTGACGATCCCCTTTGGCAAACAGATCAGGAGATGAATGGAATCATAGCCAAATTCGTACGCTTCGCGATTTTCGCCCTTTTCTTCTATTTCCAAAACGTTGAAATTGTCGACGAGGATTCTCTTGATCAGATCCAGGTCGCCGATGAAAGAGGTGATGATTCGAATGCCGATCAGATCCCGAATGACGATGGGATCGCGACTTTCATTGAATTGCTTCAGCACTTTGTTGAAATAGCTGTCAAAGGTTTTGACCCGTATTTTGAACGTCGCATTCAAGCCTTCGTCATTCAAGAGTTTTCTGATCTGCCGACTGATCTTGGCCTGCGCCATCTCATATTGCGGCCGAAAACGGTCATACAGCAGTTTGCTCTGCACTCGAGACGGGATGTCATCTATGCGTTTTTTTATTTTTGTCGTAGGCATGATGCTGCGGTTGATGGTCCTCCTGTTCAGTGCCGACTGCGGCGCAATATATGAAAAAAATATACCAATTGAAAATTATATGGGAGAGACGAGGGGGGATCATTTCTTTTTACGGCTGTATTTCAGATAGTCGTCGCGCGTGGTAATGCCGATATAGCCGGAGTAGATGCCGCCGGATTTTCCGGCGTCGTAGACGCGCACGGCAATGATGTTAGCCGCGTTCGTCTTGATGAGGTAGGGAGGGATGAAATAGGCGCGCTCGATGTCTTTGAAGCCGCGAAATGAAAAAGTGCTCTGAATGGGAAACTCGACCTGCTGACCGATCCTGGCGCCGTTGAAATAGGCCTCATCGACATCGTTTATTTTGCCGAGCATGAGGATCAATTTTTCTTTTGCCAGGCTTTTGGAGATTCTGGTCGATATTCGATACCAGCCATAGCCGTCGTGATTGGGGTAGCCTTGCTGTTCCCATGTTCCGGGCACGGCGATGGATTTCCAGTTCGCATCATCATAATCGACCGTACCCCATTGCCACTCATCACCGGTCTTGAATTTCCATAGACCGCTCAAGTCTATTTGCAGATCAATGACATCCTCGCGCGAATAGATGCCGACATCACCGTGCACAATGCCGCCGACGCCATGCGAATCATAGACGCGCACGGCGAGCGTATTCTTTTTGCCGAAAGCGATGAAATTGGACGGGATTTCGTAGAGCCTGTTGACGTCATACGCGGTTTGATAGCTCGGCGGAAAATCTCCGACGCCGTTGATGAATTGGCCATTCAGGTAGGTGCGATCGACATCGTCAATTTGACCAAGCTGCAGATAGAGGACCTTGTTATTGAGGCGCCGCGGCACGGTGAACGTCACTCGATACCAGCCATAGCTGTCATACCCCGGAAATCCTTCGTTTTCCCAGGGGCTGGGCACGTGCACCCGCACCCATTTCGCGTCGTTATAATCCGGCCGGGCATACTCCAGATTATCGCCGATCTCAAATAGCCACTCTCCCTGCAAATCGATTTCACGAGTGAGGTTGATGGCCAAAAGAGACGATGAAGAGAAGAGGAGCGCTATGCAGAGCACTTGGCCACCGCCGCGCGCGCGTTTCAACGGGTGACGCAGAAAAAGACAGAATTTATTCATGGCATGGCGCATGTTCAGCTCGTTGATCTGAATTTATCCAGCAGGGCGATATTATTCTCGTAATCATAATAGGTGTCAATCATCAAGCCGATGATGGACTTGCGATAGCCGAGGTAGGCCTCCAGGAAATTTTCTTCAGTCTGCTTTTGTCGCATCAGGGTTTGCAGCAGGTCGTGCAACGAGATCTCTCCTCTGGCATATTGATCGATGCTGAGCGCGGTGATCTCTTCAGCCATGGACATGTTTTCCTGCATGCTGAGCGTTCGCTTTTGGTATTCGAGCAGGTTTTGGTAAGCGTTCTTGATCTCCGATTCGATGCGACTGCGCGTCTCTTCCTGATAGAGTTCTGTTTTGCGAATGGTGATCTCTTCTGCTGCAATGCGAGCTTTTCGCTGGCCCCAATCCCAGATGGGCACATAGGCGTTGACGGTCACCGAGTAGCTGTTGTCAAATTCATCCCACAGCTGTTTGTGGCTTTCATCCTGCTTTTCCAGTCCATAGGTCATCTCAACATTCATGCGGAAGGCGTTCCAGCCCTTCACATTTGTCAAATCAATCTCGCGTTTACGGCGGTTGATGTCCAGGAGGCGCATCCGCGGTCCCAGCGTGTTGCCATATTCGATGGCCTGTTTTAAATCCACTTTGATCTCGGTGATTTTTATCTCCGGAATGACTTCAAGACTATCAGATTCCGCCAGACGCAGACGTTGTTTGACCCGCGTGGACTCGAGACGGAGATCGCTCAGATTTTGCGCTTTTTTTTCGATAGAGTTGGCGAGTTCCACCTGGATCTGAATGCAATCGATGGACTTTGACCCATTGTCCTGTCCCGCGCAATTGGCGATTTCTCTGACCTGTTCGAGCGTGCGGATGTAGCGCTCGAGGATGATATCATTGTAAGAATAATCGAACAGCTCGTAGTAATCGCGCGAAATATTTTCGATGAGCTCGACCTGATCATCGAGAAATTCCAGCTCATTTTCTTCCAGGCTCAGTTTGGCCTCTTCGAGATCACTTTTCAGGCGATTGGGCTGAAAGAACGGCTGCTCGAATTTCAAAAAGTAGCGATTGTAATAATTGGCGTACCATTGCGAGTCATCGAGCTGACCGTATTGATAGAGCGTGTTGTTGAGCGAGAGGTAGCCGTTTGTCGGATAGCCGAACAGAATGACCGGCTGCCGAATCGCCACGTTCATCCACCATCTCTGGACATTTTGCCGGACGATCACATCCTTATTGACGAGCGAGTCCCACTTGTAATCCGACAGGGCGCTGAATTCGGGTGCTTTCACGTTCATGTACACTTTGGATTTCAATCCGGCCTGTTCAGCCTTGAGCCATTCTCGCGAACGTTCAATGCCGAGCTTGAGTTGTCGAATCTGGTAGCTGTTCTGCATGGCGATGGCAACGGCGCGATCCAGCGTCAATGCGATCTTTTCGCCGGCAGCGAGCAGAGCCGACAGCATCAAGATGCAGAGGAGTAAAAAATTAAAATTGGGGGAGAGTCGGCGCATGAATTTATAAGTTTCAAGATTAAAAAGGCTCTATAGCGAATCGAGTGGGTAAAAGCAAACCACCGAGTTCGCCGAGAACACAAAGTCATATATCATTTCGATCTATTCAATGTTGATGAAAATAAACCAATTCTAAAATTGCATCATTCGAAAAATTACTTGAAAACAACTGACACATATCACCCATTATTCTTCTTGATTTTTATGCTCAAGGTGGCTGGCATTAAATTATAAATGATCATCTTTTGCCCTTTTAATGAGTAGATGCTTGAAGAGTGGGTATGTCAAAAGGGCTGATGAGTACTCTATTTTTTATATCTCTGTGATCTTGGCGTCCTCTGTGGTTTAATAAATTATCGCCCACTCGATCCGTTATAGAGCCATTAGAAAGAAACCAGAGCCCGCCGGCTGATCGTTTGGGTAAATATAGCGGAATTGATAACTTGAGTGTCACTATGTTGTTAAAAATTGTAAAAAAGTGTTGAGTGGACCGCTCACAGAGTCGTGGTCATTCGATATATTTATAGCCGATGCCATAGACGGTCAATATGTGCCGCGGATTGCGCGGATCCTCTTCGATCTTTTTGCGCAGTTTCACAATATGATTATCAACGGTGCGCGAGGTGGGATAAATCTCATAGCCCCATACTTTGTCGAGCAACTCATCGCGACTCACGGTTCGCGCTTTATTCTGCATGAAAAATTTCAAGATTTCAAACTCTTTGAAGGTCATGTCGATCTGCTGGTCGTTTGCGTCATAGGCGATATAATGTTCAAAGTCAACTCTGATTTTGCCAAAATCGTAGATGGCCGTCTGCTTTCCCCTTTTATCGTGCGAGCGCCGCAGCACCGCTTTCACCCGTGCGATCAACTCTCGAGTCGAAAACGGCTTGGAGACGTAATCATCAGCACCCAGTTCAAGCCCTAGCACGCGATCCACCTCTTCGGTGCGCGCAGTCAACATGATGACGGGCGTCTGCACTCCCTGGGCGCGAAGTTCTTTGCAGACATCAAATCCGGATTTCTTCGGCATCATGATATCCAGGATGATGATATCCCATTTTTCGGCGAGCGCCATGCGCAGTCCGCTCTCACCGTCCGTTGCAATGAGAACGTCAAATCCCTCGAACTCGAAATTATCCTTCAAGCCCTCTGCCAAGGCGATTTCATCTTCGACGATGAGTAAACGATCCATGACTACGCTCCTGATTGATAAAAGATTGGGAAAACGAGCGAGAACGTGCTGCCCTGCCCCGGTTTGCTTTTCAATGTGACTTTGCCCTTGTGAACGCGCATGATGTGTTCGACGAGCGAAAGTCCCAGACCGCTGCCTTTGGTATTGTGAACGAGGCTGTCGCCGGCGCGATAGAATTTCTGAAAAATCTTTTCCTGTTCGGATTCAGGGATGCCGATGCCATGATCTGTCACGGACAATATGATGTGCTGCCCTTTCTGCTCAAGGGAGATGTAGATGTGCTTATTCTCCGGACTGTATTTCATGGCATTGTCGAGGATATTCACGATGGCCTGAGTCGTCGCCTCTTGATCGATGTTGACGGGCGGCAGATTTGTCGCGATATTTTTTTCGACCTGGAACTCTTTTTGTTCAAAGTTATAATGATACATGGTGAGTATCTGCTGCAGGATGTCGCCCAGATTCTGCGGGGTCAATCTGTATTCTTTTCTTCCGGATTCGATTTTCGAGAAATCGAGCATATTGTTGATGAGCTGCGTCAGGCGCACCGTCTCCGCGAGCATTGTCCTGTAATATTTATTTTTCTTGGGCTCGTCTTTCAGCCGACCCGCCTCCAGCGTCTCTGCGTACATCCTGATCAGCGCCACTGGCGTGCGAATTTCGTGCGAGACATTGGCCACCAGATTGCTTTTTATCCTGGCCAGCTCCATCTCTTTCGAGATGGAGCGAATGATGTAAACGAGTCCGACCATAAAGACGATATTGACGATGACGAGCAAGAGGATGTTGTTGCGTGATCGCACGATGCTCAATCGCTCCAGCGTCGTGCCGGCCATCTTGATCTTGAGATCCATGTCGGCGAGAATCCATATCGGTTTGCTCTCCTCAAAGGGCTCATCCGGAATATATTCCGTCGAATAATAAAAAAAGTCGCGCCGCCCTTTTTTTTGGATGGCAAAATCGAATTCATCCTCCAGCGTCATCTGCTTGAAGCGACGCTCGACGATTTCATTGATGAAGGTCATGTTGTCGATCAGCATGCCGCCAAACGCCACCCCTCCAGGAATGATCTCGTGCACGACCGGGAAGATGAGCAAGGAATAGTCGAAATTTGTTGTGTTCCAGCTCATGGACAAGGGCCTGATATAGCCCTCTCTTCTGGCCAAACCCACGGTCGTGCTCAGAGATTCGCTGCTGTCCGCGATCATTGCGTTGACGATCGATATCAGCTCGTGCGAGGTCGGATTTGCCGACGCAAAACGGTCGTTGAATCCGATGATATAGCGTTCGTCCGACAGTCGGATGAAGGCGCACGCGATGACCGGCTGACCGGCGACAAATGCCGCTAATTTGCTTTTAAAGTTGTGCTTGCCCGGATTCTGCAGGTCGGAATGGACGGCAGCGGTGATTTTCGAGTGCCACTGGTTGAAATCGTCATAACACCATTGATTGATCGAAAAGATGATGCTCTCCAGCTGTCGATCATAGATCGATTGAATGAGCTG
>RQOI01000212.1 GCA_003854995.1 Candidatus Zhuqueibacterota bacterium | reverse complement strand
CGGCTTGGGCATAATGAGAGACTGCCTTCATCTCGTGAATGCTGATCAGTTGCTCTGGCGTAAAGCGCTCCGGCTGCAGGAGCGCCTCTGTCGCGACATCAATGACGCCGGCATAGTCAAATGACTGGAAGGCCTGCTGCAGCTTTTCCAGATCGGCAGCAGTCTCTTGCCCCGACAGACCAGCTGGAAAGAGACAAAGCAGAACGATAGCCAAAACGATCTTCATTTGACCAGCAGCATCTTGCACGAGTGCGCTTCGGTCTCTGTCATCAATTTGCACAGATAGACTCCACTTGTCACATCAAGGCCTTGATCAGACGTCCCATCCCAAATATAGCGATAGTGCCCGGGTGACAGCTCGTCATGCACCAGAGTTTTGATCAATCGGCCCCGCGACGAATAGATATCGAGTCGAATGAGACTCTTTTTCATCAGTTCAATTTCAATGGTGGTTGAGGCGTTGAATGGATTCGGATAATTCCGGCGCAGTTTATAGACAAAATCAACGGCCTCGCTCTTTTGCACCGCAGAATTCTCGCATGGATCAAAGATGACGGTGTCGATCAACGCCTCGACGCTTTCAACCACCTGGTCATGCTCGCCCGTGCCGCCGAAAACATAAATGACCGTATCGACTTGCGCGGCCATCAACTCCTTGCGCACCTGATTGAGAGGCGGCCCTTCAATGTGTCCATACCCGTGCGGCATAATGATGAATTTGCTGGTTGACGCGAGCGCGCTCTGATCTTCGTTATAGCCGCCGATCAGCCAGACAGTGTCCGGCTCGGTCGCGATCGCTGCCATGGCGGAGCGGGGAAACGGCAGATCCGGGTACAGACGGGGAATCCCGCCTGCGATCGGCGGATCGTGTTCCCAATCCAGCACTCCCAGGTCAATTCGATAAATGCGATTCGATATTCCTGACCGGACGCCGCCGAATATGTATATGACATCGCCCAATAAAACAGACGCCTGATTATAGGGTTCCAGGCCGGAGAATCCGGGGATTTGGCCGATGCTCAGGTCTGCGCCCAAGTGGTAGGCGGCGAGATAGCCATAATTATGCTCTGGCCGTGAATTGTTATATCCCCCAATGATGATAAAGTAATCACGCCAGATTTCGCCGGTCGAGCCGATTCTGTTCAGCACCCAATCCTCCGGCAAACTGTTTCCGGCTTTATCAAAATTCCATATTTCCATCGATGGCACCGTCTCCCTTTTATAGCCGGTGGTGCCGCCGACGATATAAACCGCATCATGATAAAGACGGGCGACAAAATTAGCCCTGGGTATCTGCATAGCGCCGACCACTCGCCAGCGTTCCTCCAGGCAGGCTGATGGATCATAGACCTGAATCAGATCAGTCGGTGGTCCGTTCAACTCTTCGTAGCCGCCGAAAATATAAATTTTTTCTTCATGGACGACGACCTGTGCGCCGGCAACCGGATGACGCATCCTGTCAAAAATCTGCCATCGCTGTCCTTTGGCCAACACCGCACACGGCAGAACTGAGAGGAACAAAATTAGTCTTAAAAAATAGCTATTCATCACTTTCTCTTTTGTCCAAAACAACCAAGAAATCGTGCGCAAATTCCATACCTCTTTCTCCATCTATTCATCTGCTCCCGCAGAATTCATCTTCTTCTGTTCAAAATTCAGAGTAAAGAAAAAGGTGTCACCCGGCGCGATCGCAAATCCTCGAGTGACACTCCCATATTGTTGATTTTTAACGGTTAACACATGTTCGCCGGGTGCGATAGGCAGGGTGCTGAAGGGTGTCTGGCCCAGCAATTCATCATTCAAATAGACATCACCCCACGGATAAATGTTGCAGACGAGATAGCTATATAACGTCACGGCAAGATGATAGTCCTGTCCCGCCTCAATGCGAATATTTTGCACATAAGAAGGCAAATTTGGATGCATGAGCTGAATTTCATGTTCTCCCGGCCACAACAGGATGGCCTCCTGCAGAGGCGTAGTATTTCTCAATTGCGAGTCAATATAGACATGCGCCCACGGCTGACAGTCGATGACCAACCGGCCCGGCGCTGCATTGATGGTCGAGAGGCTCTCCGGTT
>RQOI01000211.1 GCA_003854995.1 Candidatus Zhuqueibacterota bacterium | reverse complement strand
TTTTACTCTGAAATTTAAATAATTCAAAGCGCTATGGTATTTTCATTCTGTCGTTGCTGTTTTCACACAGTCTGTCTGCCTGGAATCCTCCTGGTTCGAGGCTCTGCCTCGCGCGCTGGAGTTTTGTTGTTCCAAGAGCGTCGGCATCTCTTGGTTTAAAAAAGAAATAATTATTGTACTGAAAGTACAATAATAACAATAAAAATGAACTAAATGTTGTGCAGGTTTGAAAATATTATTATATTTGCACCATGAGTACAGAAAAACAGACAAAAATAAACCGGCTCATCAACGGTTGGCCGCGCGGCACGGTGATGACGCAGGCCTACTTGACGGACAAGGGCTATGATGCGTTTCTGATGCGGCGCTACCGGGAGGGGCAATGGGTGCGCTCCGCTGGATCGGGCGCCTATGCCATGTGGAACGACAAGATAGAATGGCAAGGTGCACTCTATACTTTGCAGCAGCAGTTGTCACTCGATGTGCATGTCGGCGGACGCAGCGCCATCGAGCTGTTAGGCAGCGGACATTATGCGCGGTTTCGCGAGCATGTGCTTTATCTGTTTGCATCGCCGAAGACGGTCGTGCCAAAATGGTTTATGCATCTGGATGTGGGACGCGAGATCGTCTTGAAAAAGACATCGTTGCTGCCGTTCGACATGGGGCAATCGTTCACAGAAATAAAGCATCGCGATTTCAGCGTACGGGCTTCATCGCTGGAGCGGGCGGTTCTTGAGATGCTCTATTTTGTCCCCGCACAGCAGGGATTCGACGAAGCCGTAAAAATAATGGACAATATGATGAATCTGCGACCGCGCCTCATGCAGCAGCTGCTGGAAAAATGCAGATCTGTCAAAGTCAAGAGGCTGCTGTTGTACATGGCGGAAAAGAACCAATTGCCGTGGTTGGAGCACATAGATCGCGAGTGCATCGGATTGGGAGAGGGTAAGCGGCACATCGTCAAGGACGGCGTGTTGGACAAAAAGTATCTCATAACGGTGCCGAAAGAGGCTGGGATGAATGGATAAGATTTATCTCAGTCAGGCCAAGTTGGTTTTGAGAATAGTGCCGCTGCTCAATCCGTACCCACAATTTGCCGTCAAGGGCGGCACCGCGATCAATTATTTCTATCGACCGTTGCCGCGACTGTCCGTCGATATCGATATGACCTATTTGCCGATTGCCGACAGAGCAGCAACGTTGCTGGCCATCTCGGATTTGCTGGAACAGCTCATAGCTGATATTCAAGCTCGCTTTCCCGATTATTCTGTGTCGAAGAAGCAATTGGAAAATAAAACAGTTGCTTTTCGTCTATCTGACAGGACGGCGGTGATCAAAATCGAGCCGAATCTGGTGATACGGGGCGCCGTTTTTGGCACGGAAAAAAGAAATATTGTGCCGGAAGCTGAGCGAGAACTGGAGCTGTTTGCTTCCGTTCTATCGTTGTCCACTGCAGATCTGTACGGCGGGAAAATCTGTGCGGCGCTCGATCGGCAGCATCCGCGCGACTTATTTGATATAAAACTCTTACTTGATAATGAGGGAGTGACGAAGGAACTTCGACAGGCGTTCCTCGTTTATCTCGTCAGCCATTCTCGACCGATGGCCGAGCTGTTGGCGCCGAATCTGCAGGATATCGAGCATGTATTTGCGACGGAATTCATCGGCATGACGAGAATTCCGGTTGAGCTGAGCGAATTGGTGCGTGCACGTGAACGCCTTTTGAGCATCATCAGCGAGCAGCTGAGTGAGGATGAGAGGCGGTTCATACTGTCAATCAAGTCGGGCGAACCGGATTGGGATCTGCTCCCTATTCCCGGGATTGAAAGACTACCAGCCATTCAATGGAAGCTCATGAACATTGAGCGAATGCCGAAGAAGAAACACGCGGAAGCGGTTGACAGATTGAGGCGAGTTTTGGGATTGTGAGTTTTGCGGTGTTTGTACACTTTCTATGATAGCCTGATATGCAGCATCTTCCTGGTTCTTCCTCGTTCCAGGCTCTGCCTGGAATCCTCCTGGTTCGAGGCTCTGCCTCGCGTATGAAATACGCTTGCCTTTGCGATGGGGTGAGCGAGGCAGAGCCTCGCGCGCTGGAATTTTGTTGTTCCAAGAGCGTCGGCAAAGAAGAAGGGCAGGCCGCAGACCGCAGGCCGCATGCCGCAGACCGCAGGCCGCAGACCGCAGGCCGCATGCCGCAGGCCGCAGACCGCATGCCGCAGACCGCAGGCCGCAGGCCGCAGACCGCAGGCCGCATGCCGCAGACCGCAGGCCGCAGACCGGAAGAAGGGCGTATGATTATGTTTTTGATCTTGCAGCCGGCGCCAGGATGGCTTTGGCCGCGAATTGTAATTGAGCGGCGAGGCGCCAACCGGAACCATTGGGTGATGCATTTCTGGCTTAAAAAAACACTGATATATGCACTTTTAACAAAGCATCTGTGAGTTGATGGGCGAACAAGTAGCCTAAAAGTTTCTATTTCCCCTTATCCAACAGTTCTTTAATCCT
>RQOI01000210.1 GCA_003854995.1 Candidatus Zhuqueibacterota bacterium | reverse complement strand
TCATCAAAATCTGGCGCCTGCCACAGAACAATCTCTGTCATTTGAATGGAACATTCAAAGATGGAACCTACGGTTCAACTGTTTTTTCACACATCAATGTATCATCGTCGCATCGGATGGTAAGATAGCCGAAACATCATGAACGGTTTAACCCACTATGGAGGAAGAGCATGAAAGCATTAACTCCCATCGTCGCCTTGACATCTGTATTCATGTTGGCGTGCTGTTTTGTTGTATTTGGCGCCTGTTCTGTTGGCTTGACCGAGAAGCTTGGCCTGACAGATGCGCAATGGAGTTTGATTCCGGCGTTATTTTTATACACCGCCTGCATCGTACAAATTTTTATCGGCGCTATCACAGATAAAATTGGTCACAAGCCTGTATCCATCACTGGCTTTATCGTCACTATCGCCAGCATGTTGCTCATTGCCTATGCCCCCAATGTTGGCATGATGTATGTCGCCGCTGTGCTTTTGGGAATTGGGGCTATGAGTCTGAATACGGTCGGCAATACGATCATTCCGCAGGTCCTCTTTGGCGGCAAAGATCCGGCGCGCGCCAGCAATTTTGGCAACGGTTTTTTTGGCCTCGGACTTTTCTGCGCGCCCCTGATCATCAATTACGCCCCCTCTTATCAGACGGGTCTGCTCATTCTGGGAGTTTTGAATGTCGTTTTTCTCGTTTTAGCGCTGCTGGCGAAATTCCCGTCAGCAAATCTTGGCTACAAATTTTCGACAGCCCTCAAATTGCTCGGTCAGTCGCCCGTGCTCATCGCTGCTCTCGCGCTCCTGTGCTACGTTGGACTTGAGAATTCTATGAGTAACTGGACCGCCAAGTTAATGAATGAACTTTACACCAATGCCGGAGCTGTTAATGCTGCGAAAAGCTCAGCGACGATCCTCTCTCTCTTTGGCTTAGCCATGATGGTGGGGCGATTCATCGCTTCCGCTGTGAAGAATCTGACTTCTATTGGCATCAAAGTCATCCTTGTGATGTCGGCCATTGCGGCTGTCGCGTTACTGAGTCTCTATCTCGCGAAAACGCCTGCTATGGCGGTCATTGCTGTCATCGTGACAGGTCTTGCGTTTGCTCCGATTTTCCCGACAGTGGTTGGGGTGACATTCGGCAAATACGAGCCGAAATACTATGGCTCTATTTTTGGGATTATCTTTGCTGTGGGTCTTTTTGGCGGCGGTTTGCTGCAGAATCTCATCGGCGCCATGGCCGGCAATTCCGTACAGTCCGGTTTTATCCTTCTCACGATCACGGCCGTGGTCTTGCTGGTCATCGGCTTGCTCATGGGCAAAACCAAGGCAAAACCGGTGAACTGATCGCCCTTCCAGCGCAGGCTCGAGCCTCCACAGCCTTGATCTGTGGAGGCTTTTTATTTGACCGTCATTTCGAATAAGGAGAAGCTGTTATGGGGAAAAAACTACGACTTTTCATCATGATGTTTCTGCAATATGCGATCTGGGGCGCCTGGTATCCGGTTTTTTCCGCCTATTTGCAGAACAACCTCGGATTTGATGGCACCCAAGTCGGCATCATCTATGGGCTCCTGTCGCTCGCCACGATCATTTCGCCCTTCTTTGG
>RQOI01000209.1 GCA_003854995.1 Candidatus Zhuqueibacterota bacterium | reverse complement strand
TGGAACGCGGCGGGTATGGCGCGGGTGGACGGATCAGAGGCGACGTTCACGTACAACCGGTGGTTGGCGGACATCAGCTACAATTATGCAGGATTTGTGGCGAATTTGGGGAATCTGGGAGCGATAGGGGTGGATGCGCAGTTCATGACGATGGACAAGATGGAGCGGACGACGGTGATGGAGCCGGACGGGACGGGAGAGTTATTCAATGCGGGCTCGTATGCGTTTGGCTTGGGCTATGCGCGGAATTTGACGGATCGATTTTCGATCGGGTTCAAGTTCAAATACGTACGGGAGGAGATCTATCACAGCACGGCGTCGGGTATCGCGTTTGACATCGGGACGTTGTTCGACACGCAGTACAACGGCTTGAAGATAGGGATGAGCATCACGAACTATGGGACAAAGATGCAGATGGGCGGACGTGACATGTTGATTCAGGCGGACATTGATCCGTCGATCAGTGGCAACAACCGGAACATCAATGCGAATCTGGCGACGGACGCGTTTGATTTGCCGTTGATGTTTCGAGTGGGTGTATCGATGGATGTGTTGAAGGGGATGGGGAACAGCAATTTGATCCTGGCGCTGGATGCGTTGCATCCGAACGATGATGTGGAGAGTTTGAATTTTGGCAGTGAGTATGTTTATGGCGGGATGTTTGTGTTGCGCGCGGGTTATAAGGCGCTGTTTGCGCGGGACAGCCAGGAGGGGTTATGTTTTGGCGCTGGATTTCGGTGGGGACTGGGCGGAATGGATTTAAAGATCGATTATGCCTATGAGGAGTTTGGCGTATTGAACGAGATCCAGATGTTCAGCATAGGGCTTGGTTTTTGACAGATGGACGCATTCGGGAATGAATGTGACCGACTGATCATAAAAATGAGGAGTGTGCGAGCATGAGAGCTAAAAATATTCTTGCTCTAATAGTGCTGGTCAGCTGTTTTATCGGGTTGAGCTCGACAGCGATTTACGCCGGAATAACGGGCAAAATTGCGGGCAAAGTCACAGATGCGGAGAACAATGAGCCCCTACCCGGCGCCAATGTTTTGATTGAAGGCACGCGAATGGGAGCGGCGACCAATCTTGAGGGTGAGTTCATCATCATCAACGTGCCGCCGGGCAGTTATATGATCAAGGTCTCGATGATGGGATATAAGGTGCAGAATATCCAGGATGTTTCGGTATCGATTGATCTGACCACGCCGGTCAATGTCAAACTGCAGAGCAGCATCATCGAGGGGGAGGAGGTGACGATCGTGGCGGAGCGACCGCTGGTGCAGATGGACAAGACGTCATCCATGGCGCACGTCGGGGCGCAGCAGCTAGAAGAGTTGCCGGTTTTCACGGTCAATTCGGTGTTAGAGCTGCAGGCCGGCGTTGTCCGCGAGGGCGGCGAGTTTCATATTCGCGGCGGCCGCGGCGACGAGATTGCGTTTTGGGTGGATGGCGTGCCGGTGACGAACGTGAGCAACTATGGACAGGGGATTCAGCCGGAGAATTACGCAGTGCAGGAGCTGCAGGTCATCTCGGGCACGTTCAATGCCGAATATGGCCAGGCCATGTCCGGGATTGTCAACATCATCACCAAGGAGGGATCGCCGAAATACAGCGGCCAGATTCGGGCCTATGTCGGTGACTATATGAGCGGTCGCGATGAATATAAAGTGCTGGACAGGGTTGAGACGGTATATAATGACGCCGGAGCTGCGACGGGCACCATAGGGCAGTACACCAATCCACTGAGCCAGTTCAATCCCGAGTACAATGTGGATGCCAGCTTGAGCGGGCCGATTCCCGGCTTGGGCAACACGCTGACATTTTTCACCAACGCGCGCTGGCACGACTATTCCGGCTATCTCTACGGTCGTGACTGGTTCAAGTCGACCGGTGTGCCGGGTGACAGCTCGCTGGTGGCGATGGGCCAGGGCGAAAATCTTTCGGCGCAGGGCAAACTGACCTGGCGACCCTCGGGCAACGTGAAGATGAGCTACAACCTGATGTGGAGCAAATATGCCAGTCCGCATGGTTACAGTCAAAATTACCGTTACGTGCCGTCCGGTACCGGGCAGAGTCGCAGCCGCAATCAGTCGCATATTTTTTCCTTGAATCACACGCTGTCGCCGACGACATTTTACGAGTTGCGCTTCAATTATCTGGACTATCAGAGCGAGGGATATGTCTATGAGGATCCCTATGCGATGCCGGACTATTATGTGTACGTCTATTCGGACAGCACAGATGACGGCGCCTATTTGCCGGAGATGACGCTTTATCCGCGCGACGATGAGGCGGATGCCCTTTTATTCGAGCAGCTCAAGTCAGAGCGGCGCCAGTATGAGTGGTATGTGAAAGAAGATGGGCCGCTGGGCTATATTCATCCCGATTCGAATGCAGTACCGACAAACTATTCCTTTGCCAACGATGGCAGCGGTCACGGTTTCAGTGAGAATCGCACCCAATCCTTCATCACCAAGCTGGATATGTCGAGTCAGGTGACCAAGGCGCACCTGCTGAAAGGAGGAGTGGAGGTCAGATTTCACGATTTAGCGTCGCACTATTTCAACCTCATAGCGGGCACGGATCCGGACGCGAATGAAGAGCTGGTTCCGTATACGCCGACAGTGCCAAAGATCGACAGTCCGCAGCGGAGCGATTATATCCGCACGCCGCGCGAGTTGTCCGCCTATGTTCAGGACAAAATGGAGTTCAAGGATATCATCATGAACATAGGGCTTCGTTTTGACTGGTTTGACGCCAATTACGTGGTGCCGGCGGATCCGCAGGATCCGGATATCTATCATCCGATGAAAGCGGAACACACCTACCGTGGGTGGGTCAAGCCGCCGGCGAATTTGAACCAGGATGAGTATGACGCCTATGTCGCGCAATTTACCGAGTATACGCCGGAAGAGCGCAAGGAGTTCATGCATCAGAAGGTTGACCCCAAAATGCAGGTGAGTCCGCGGTTGGGCATAGCGTATCCGATCAGCGACGCCGGAGTGATCCATTTTTCCTATGGCCACTTTTTTCAAATTCCACAATACAGTCAGATGTACGCACAGCCGGATTTCAAGATCAATCCATCCGGCGGCTATACGGTATTTGGCAATGCGGATCTGAAGGCCAAACGGACAGTCCAATATGAGCTGGGTCTGCAGCAGCAGATTGGCAGGAATCTTGGTGTTGATGTGACCATCTTTTATCGCGATATACGCGACTGGATCGGCACCAGTCCGCTGGTGACGACAGCGATCCCGAGCGTACAATATGCGACGTATGAGAACAGAGATTATGCGAACTCGCGCGGCATCACCTTCAAGATGGAACGTCGGATGGCGAACAATTTTTCGGCAAATGTGGATTACACATTCACGATCGTCGAGGGATCGTACTCAGATCCGACGGATGCCTTTAATGCCGTGCAGAACAAAGAGGAGCCGCGGCTGAATTTGATACCGCTCGATTGGGATCGCCGGCATTCATTGACCGGCCAGCTCATCTGGTCTTTGAAGACGTGGACCGTCTCCGGGATCGGGAGGTTGTATTCCGGATTTCCGTATACACCCTCTTTTCCGCGCGGGGAAGTTGTCGGCGGCACAGCGCTCTCCGGTCTGCGGGAGAACAGCTCGGTCCGACCGAACCAGACGTCCGTTGATATTCGGGTGAACAAGAGATTTTTCATTTCCGGGCTGGATCTGAACCTGTTTGCCTATGTGCAGAATCTGTTCGATTCGAACGATGCGACCGCCGTTTATGAGGACACGGGTTCGCCGGATTACACAACAGACATCACGCCGGCGCGCGTTTCATACAGTGCGCAACGAATCGGCACGGTTGAGCACTATATCCTGCAACCCGGCTGGTATCTGGCGCCGCGTCAGGTGCAGGTCGGCTTATCCGTTGGCTTTTGAGCGTATAGGAGGATAACAATATGAAGATGAAAGTGGTTCTATGGAGTACATTTTTTCTCTTGTGCGTGATCGCCGGCGGGTGTTATGCCCAGATGGAGTCATTGCGCGGAGATTTTCTGGAGATCAGATCCGGCGTGCATGCAGGGAATCTGTTTCGCACCACATTTTACAATGATGGTACGGCGGGGCGCGTTGATAATGATCCCGAAGCGTTTGTCGGCGAATGGCCGATCAACTCGGGGACCATGTACCTGATCGATGGCAACCTGTTCGTCGGCAGCGAGGTGATCGATACAGAGGGACAGGTGCGGCACATCACATCGACCGTGCGCAGCTCGATCGTCAGCCAGTCGACCGGTGACCGCAGTCCGGACGGCGACTGGTGGACGTTTTTGCCGCTGCCCGGTTTTGCCTCGCGGGACACGAACAAGATCGCCATGACCAAATGGCCGTGGGCCTGGCCGGAAGTGTGGCCGGACAAGATGGACGATCCGGTCGATCCGGGTTGGGTCGGTTCGTGGAACGGCTATTTCGGCAAAAATATATTCAACGCCGATGAGGAGAGTTTTTTTGTCGCGGATGATTATAACAATGCTGAATGGAAGTTCTATCCAGACAGCACCGACCTGCTTCGTCGCGGCCTCGGCATCCGCATGTGGGTGCGCGGTTTTCAGTGGTCGAACGCGCTGGTTGAAGACGGCATGTTCACCCTGTTCGATCTGGAGAATGTCGGCACGCATAACCATGACAAGGTGGTTTTTTCCTACAAATACGGCAATAACATGGGCGATCACCAGACCGGCGGCGGCGATGGCGGCGATGATATGGGTGGATTTGACCGCGATTCCAACTCGGCCTTTTTGTACGATTATGATGATATCGGTGGCGGCGGCTGGAGTCCGGTTGGCTATTTTGGCGGCGTCTTTCTCGAATCGCCGGGCAATCCGTTCGACGGCATCGATAATGACGGCGATGGCGCCATGGGGGATGGCATCCTCATCGAAGAGAGCATGTTTGAGCCGCGGATGTTGGGCGCCGGCGACGCCATTGTGGTCACGGATTACAAGACATTCGAGCGCCGCGTCACAACGCTGCAACAGGAAGGCGTCGACACGCTCGTGATTCCGTATCAGGACCTGAAATTTAAATTCTGGGCGGGTAAACTGCTGCAGGAGATCGCTTTTGACCTTGTGGACAACAACCTGAACGGCATCATCGATGAATCGAACGGCGCCGTTGTCGGCGAAGGCGCGGATGCTTTTACAACCTATCTCAATGTCGGACTCAAGGCCGTCGACTATTTCTCCGGCGCAGGCCTGAATAATCCTCTGATCGATGAGCGTCGTGACGATGGCATTGACAATGATGGTGACTGGGATTTCGCCAATGATGATGTGGGTCAGGATGGTGTTCCGAACACTGGAGATCCGGGCGAAAGCGATGGTCTACCGACGAACGGTGAGCCGCATTTTGACAAGGTGGACATCAGTGAGACGGATATGATCGGTCTCACCAGTTTTACGTTGTATGTGTGGGAGAATCTCTAT
>RQOI01000208.1 GCA_003854995.1 Candidatus Zhuqueibacterota bacterium | reverse complement strand
CTGCTCACCGGACATCTGCCATTCAAGGGCGAACACCCGTCGACCATGATTCACTCGATTCTGCATCATGAACCGGAGCCAATGGCAAAGTATCGAGATTCTGTGCCTGAAAAGATACAGACCCTTGTCTCGAACTGTCTGCAAAAAGAGGCCGGTTTGCGTTGGCAGACGATGGACGATATAATTCAATCGTTTTCTGCCGATGCTATTGTCAAGAAACCTTTGGCGAAAGTAAAATGCTGGAAGCATAGGCATAGGAAACGATTGTTCGCAATTCTGGCCGGCGCTGCCATAGTTTTGATTTCAGCAGCGATACTTGTATTGGCGCATAATGGCAAATCAACATATATAATCCCCAACAGGAGCGAACGTCAACTGACTTTTATTGGTGAGCCAATCTGCGCTGCGTGGTCCCCTGACGGTCGTTATGTCGCCTATCCGACCTACACCGGAATATATATCTCACCTGCAGAAGGCGGCGCTTCGCGCCTGTTGGAGGATCCGTTCCCGCCCGCTGTGGCCTGGTCCTGGACGCCTGACAGTCGTGCGGTTTTGGCCCATGTCACGCGCGAGGGAGTCACTTCTGTTGCTAGGCTGGGAATTAATGGCGAAGCGCCACAAATTGTCGCCGATTCGGCGCTCTTTGCCTCTTCTTCACCTGATGGGGAAAAGATGCTTTACACGTCTATGGAAAAAAGATTCGACTGGTGCGTCCTCGAGCTGGATTTAGAGTCCGGTGAGAGACGACTCATCGCCAGACCTTTTCGCCAAGGCGCTGCAACTTACAAGGGATTCTATTCGCCGGATGGCAAGAGAATAAGCTATATCCGATGGAATGGACGTGGACACGAACTCTGGGTGATGAATAAAGACGGCTCGGATGATCACCGGATAGAGACAGAACCGCTCCAGGTCGGCGGGCACTACAGTTGGGCGCCGGACAGCAAATCCTTGCTCATTGCCGGCAAGCTGGGACACGCCTGGTACATCTGGAATGTAGCGCTGAACAGCAAAAGGTTTATTCGGCTGACATCCGGTTCTGAAGGAGGCCGGCACGTAA
Source organism: Candidatus Zhuqueibacterota bacterium (assembly GCA_003854995.1). GTDB lineage: Bacteria > Zhuqueibacterota > Zhuqueibacteria > Residuimicrobiales > Krinioviventaceae > Kriniovivens. The sequence goes on along the minus strand of RQOI01000208.1, from coordinate 482 downwards.
GCGCTGCGCCTGATGGGAAGAGCTTTGCCTTTCAAAAAGAACATGATATGAGCCGAATTTGCATCATCAACCTTGAAAGCAAAGAAAAAAGCTATCCGCTGGACCTCGATGTCGGCACGCAGCATCCCGCCTTTTCGCCGAATGGGGGTGAGCTCTATTTTCAGACGATCGTCAACGGCCATTGGCAGATTTGGCGACAATACTTGCGGGCGTCGGCATCGCCCCAGACTGTCGTCGCAATGGAAGAATCCTGTTTTTTCCCGGTCATGGCGCCTGATGGGAAAATCTTGTACGTTCGCGGCTCGGTGTCGCAGGAGAATCGTCATGGCATGATGGATTGGTCGCAAACGCTGTGGCTGTCATCTGCTAACGGCGGCGAGCAAGTGAGCATTGCGCGCGCCGGCGATCGAGTGGAACGGATGGCGCCGACTCCCTATCAACATGATCATCTGCTCTATTCCGTGAATGCTCAGGACGCTCTG
>RQOI01000207.1 GCA_003854995.1 Candidatus Zhuqueibacterota bacterium | reverse complement strand
TGACGTGGGACGGCACGGATGAACAGGGACTGCGCGTCGTGTCAGGGACCTATCTCTATCGCTTGTCCGCAGGTGAAGAGATCGCCGTGCACAAGATGGTTCTGCTAAAATAGAATTCGTTTCATATTGTGATCCTGTCTCTCGGGACAGGATCACTTTTTTTGCGAGCCGATCTCTCATGTGAGCGTTGCAAGCGCTTCGTGCGCCGTGGATGCCCTGGGTGTGAGATGATTTCCGACCATCACGTGAGAGATCGGTTTTTTTAGCCACTTCAATAGAAAAGGACTTTTATGAAAAATGCTCTCACAATCATGCTGACACTGCTGACGGTCTTTTGGCTTACGACCAGCTCGCAGGCGCAGACTTTCACCGGCTCCGAACTGTTATGCCGGCCGACCGATCACTCGGTCACCGTGAACGTCGTCGTCAATACGGCTTTGGCAGAGGTCTATTTTGAATACGGCGCCGAGCCGGGCGTCTATACCGCTCAGACCGAATCCATCTCGTCCGTGGCCAATGAACCGATCATAGTGGTCATCGACGGTCTCGAAGCGAACACCCGCTACTATTACCGCATGGTCTACAGGACGAGCGGCGCCCCGCAATACCGGCCAGAAGGCTCATTTCACACCCAGCGGCCGCCGGGCAGCACCTTTCAGTTTGCCATCACCTCGGATTCGCATGTGAACATCATGCTGGGCAGCTCCTCAATCTGGCAACTGACATTGACCAATATAGCCAGTGACAATACGGAATTTCTTCTCGATCTCGGCGACACCTTTGCCATGGACAATGTGACCTCGGAATCGGGCGCGCGCAGCGCCTACCTCTTTCAGCGCTCCACTACCTACTTTGGCCGCCTCAGCCATTCGGTGCCGATCTTTTTGGCGGTCGGCAATCACGAGCAGGAAGAGGGCTGGCACCTGGATGACAATGGCAATCCAGTCAACAGTCAGCCGGTCTGGGGGACGAACTCGCGTAAGAGATACTTTCCCAATCCCATACCGGACGGCTTTTATACCGGCAACACCGACACCTACTATGCGCTCGATGGCGATCAGCTGCACGAAAACTATTACGCCTGGACCTGGGGCGATGTGCTCTTTGTCGTCATCGATCCGTTCTGGTACACTACCGTCAAGCCGTTCATCGGCAATACCGGAGGTGGAGAAGCAGAGGCCGGCACCGGCGATCGCTGGGAATGGACGCTGGGACTAGCGCAGTTCAAC
>RQOI01000206.1 GCA_003854995.1 Candidatus Zhuqueibacterota bacterium | reverse complement strand
CCCCCACGCCAGGGCGGGCTGCAAGGGCGAAGCACTCCCCAAAATGAGCACGACGAAGCAATAAAGTACTGTGCGAGTCGCAACGATGAGATCGAGATGATGCAGGATTAGAGACGGGACAAACAAAAAGCGGGTGAACTCGAGTTCACCCGCTTTTTGTCTGGTGTGAGATGCAGCTATGAGCCGACCGCCTGTTGGGCCGTTTGCACCAACCGGGCAAACGCCGCCGGATCGTTGACGGCCATATCGGCCATCAGCTTGCGATTCAGTTCCACACCGGCTACCTTGAGACCGTGCATCAACCGGCTGTAAGAAAGCCCATGCTCGCGCGCGCCGGCATTGATGCGTTGAATCCACAAGCGGCGAAAATCGCGCTTGCGGTTGCGACGGTCGCGGTATTGGTAGACACCGGCCTTCATCATTGCCTGGTTGGCAGCGCTAAATATGCGATGCCGGCCGCTGTGCTGTCCCCGCGTGGATCTGAGAATCTTGTTGTGGCGGCGTCGTGTTACAAAACCACCTTTGACCCTCATTGTTTTTCCCCTTTCATTTTCGAGTTTAACTTGTCCACAAAGGGAGAGGAAATGTACCCCTTGCTAACAAGCAAGCACCAACTTATTTGTCCAGGTATGGCGCGAGAATTTTGAGCCGTTTCACTTCGCCGCGAACGGTGACTTGGCTCATCTTGCCAAACTGGCGCAGACGGCGCTTGGAACGGTTGCGACGCAGGTGTCCGGCGCCGTTTTTGCCGCCGCCATGTGTGCGAAGCAGTTTGCCGCCACCGCTGTATTTGAAGCGTTTGGCTGCGCCTTTATAGGTCTTGATCTTGGGCATGACAACCTCCGAATTTTCTAGCTCTTGAACTGACAACAACAAAGGGACAGCTGGCTTTCTCTGTCCCTTTATCCGGTGACGAACTGCCATTGTGCCGGCGAAATGACCTGCAAAAACAGGTCGCATCCTGCCACGCAGGACGCGACATTATACCACATATTTGCCGGGTTTGCAAAATTCCAATAATACGGGTTGCGAGGAGCCGGACTATTTCTTGGCCGTCGGGGTCAGCAGCATGGTCATGTTGCGCCCTTCCATTTTGGGCGGCGTCTCGATGGTCGCAATGTCGACCAGCCGGGCGGCAAACTTGTCCAGCAGTTCATGCCCCAGTTCCGGGTAAGTGATCTCGCGGCCTCTGAACCAGACTCGCACCTTGACCTTGCAGCCTTCTTCCAGAAAACGCCGTGCATCGCGAGATTTGAACTCCAGGTCGTGTTCGCCGGTCCGTGTGGTCAGGCGAACGCCCTTGACTTCGACCGATTTGCTGGCTTTGCGCGCTTTGCGTTCTCGCTTGGCTTTTTCGTACAGGAACTTGCCATAGTCCATCATCCGGCACACCGGCGGGTCTGCGTTGGGTGCGACTTCGACCAGATCGAGCTGCTTTTCGCGGGCAATTGCGATTGCTTCCTGGACGGTCATCACGCCGATCACACCTTTTTCGCCGACCAGACGGACCTGTCTGGCACGAATCTGTTCATTTACCCGATAGTTTTTATCGCTGATGGCTCACCTCTCAAAATTTACATGCATTTCTGCGTCTGTTAGATAAGCTAATATAGCATAACCATTTTTGAATGTCAAATTGGGGTTTCACTG
>RQOI01000205.1 GCA_003854995.1 Candidatus Zhuqueibacterota bacterium | reverse complement strand
GTTCACCGGAATGCGCAGCATGGCGGCCAGGGTGATCAGCAGATCGCCGATATGGCCATAGCTGATGGCGCCATGATTCGCGCCCCAATTGGCCATGACCGAATAGACGTCTTTGCAAGCGCCTTCGCCGGTCAGGTTGGGCGCAAACCAGGTGGTCGGCCAGGTCGGGTCGGTGCGACGATTCAACGTCGCATGCACATCGGCCGGGAGATCGACGGTATAGCCTTCGGCGATCTGCATGACCGGGCCAAGTCCTTTGACCAGATTGATGCGCGTCATGGTGACGGGCATGCCGCCTTTGCTGAGAAACTGGCTGGAAAAACCACCGCCGCGAAAATACTCCAGCCCCGCCGGACACCACTTGGTCGCTCGCAGACATTTTCGCACTTCTTCGGCAGTGATCTCCCAGAACGGCTTCATGGCCGGTTTGCCATCCCGCGACTGCTCACCGGTGCCGTCCAGGGTGGTCGAGCCGGAGTTGATCAGGTGGATGATGCCGTTCGCCGCTTTGCTCTTCAGGGTTTTGCCGGTCACTCGCTTCACCGCAGCGGGACTCCAGTAGGTCCGGACATCGGAAAAAATCTGCGCCGTGTCCGTCAGCAGATGACCGAAGAGCATGGCCGCGCCGTTCAGAGAATCGTTCTCCGTGGCGACAATGTAGGGTTCGCGCACGCCGTTCCAATCAAAGGACGAATTGAGCATAGCTTCGAGGAAATCGCCGTTGGGGAAGTGATCCGTCCACTGACGTTGACCCTGGAATCCGGCGGCGATGGCGTTGTGTCCCATCGATTCCTCCGCAAAACCCATTGCGCCCAGTTGTGCATTGCCGGTCATCAGGTCGCGCGCGATCATGGTCATTTTGACGACCATCTCCCACTCTTGATCCTTGCGCGCGCGCGAGCTCCGTATCGCAGCCCGGTTGATGTCCTGGCCTTCGGTGCAGTTTTTCTTCACCCAGGCGAGCGCGCGGTCGAACTCTTGTTCATCATAAATTTTCTCATCCGTCCGGCGGATGAATTCGGACATGTCGATATATTCGTTCCGCAGGCCGAGGTAATCGTTGAAGAAATGATCATCGACAATGGAGCCGGCGATGCCCATGGACACCGATCCCATGGAGAGATAGGATTTGCCGCGCATCTCGGCCACTGCGAGTCCGGCTTTGGCAAAAGTCAACAATTTACGCTGTACATCCGGAGTGATGGTCTTGTCGTCAGCGTCCTGCACATCGCGGCCGTAGATGCCGAACGTCGGCAAGCCTTTCTGCGCATAGCCGGCGAGCGCAGCGGCTAAATAGACCGCGCCGGGACGCTCGGTGCCGTTGAATCCCCAAACCGCTTTGGGGATGAGAGGATCAGCATCCATCACCTCGGTGCCGTAGCACCAGGCCGGCGTGATCGTGAGGGAGACGCCGACGCCCGCGCGCGCAAACTTTTCGGCGCACTCGGCTGCTTCGGCGACGCCGCCGATGGTGGTGTCAGCGATGACGCACTCGACGGGCAAGCCATTCGCATGCCGCAGGTTCTCCTGCAGCAATTGCGCAGCCCTTTTGGCCATGTTCATCGTTTGATCTTCGAGAGCTTCCCGAACACCTTTGCGACGACCATCGATGACCGGACGGATGCCAATCTTGGGCATGCTGCCGCGCAGTCGTTGAACAGCTTGGACTCGCGGACTCTGTTTTTTATTTGCCATTTTTTTCTCCATAAACGAATTTGATATTCAATCCTATGGGCGTACGATTTGGAAGGCTTTTTATTTTCAATATGCACCGTCGACGCTACTCGCTCGGCGTTTCGTCCAGCTTGAATTCGATGACCACATCCACCCACGCTTCCACCTTTGTTTTTTCTTTTTCCGCTGCTTTCCAGCGCGAGCCTTGCACTGCACTTTGGGCGGCCTTGTCGCACTCTTCGTCGCCAAAAGATTCCAGAATTTCTGTTTCGGCGACGCGTCCGCGCTTGTCCACGGTCACCCTCAACTTGACCTCGCCGGTGAGCCCGGCTTCTTTGGCTTTTTTGGGATAGCGCAATCTCTTTTGCACTGCTTCCATACCGCCGATGGCTTCCGGCGGCGTATCATACATTTCCGCCCGAGCCTGCTCCGCCGCCAATGCCGTCGAATCGACGAAAACAAGTCCGGTCGAATCCGCGCCACTTTGCAACAAGAACTGCACGATATCATCATGCGCTTTTTTCTGCGCCAGCACCGCGGCTGTCTGGTCTTTTTTCGTCTTCAAGTTGACATCCACCCCTTTGGCCACCAAGGATTCGACAATGTCGCTGTAGCCTCTTGCTGCGGCGAGCATGAGGGTGGAGTTGTTGTACATATCAACGGACTTGACATCCGCGCCCTGTGATATCAGCATCTTGGCGATCTCCGGCTGCCCGAATTCCAGCGCATAGAGCAGGGCGGTGTGGCCGATGAGGGTCTTGGCATTGACGTCTGCGCCTTTGGAAATCAGAAAATCAACGATATCGATGTGGCCGCTGCGCGCGGCGAGCATGAGCGGCGTGTTGCCAAATTTATCAGCGACATTTATTTTGGCGCCCTTGACAACCAGAATGGCGACGATTTCAGGTCGATTGAATAGGACCGCTTTCAATAGGGGAGTGTGCTTTTGCTTTGGCTCTGACCTGTTAATATCAACTTTTGCATCCATTAAAAGACGGACGATATCGGCGCAGCCTTCGCTGGCCGCCTTCATGAGGGGCGTATAGTTCAGCTTGGTCAAATAGTCGAGCCGCGCTCCTTTGCTGATCAGCAGGCGAACGGCTTCAGTCCTGCATTCATCTATGGCAGCGAACAGGGCGGTCTCGCCGAGGATGTTCTCCGCATTTATGTCAGCGCCCGCCGACAGGGCGGTCTGCATGGCCTCGAGCGATCCCCGTCGCGCCGCCTCTAAAAGGTCGCCATTGACATCAGCACGCAGCGATGTGATGAAGCAGAGTAAAACAATGCCGGATCGAAACAGCGATTTGCCCATTTTATGTCCTGTTTCACGTTTCTCTGGGAATGAAACATCTGTTCCGCACATAAAGTTCGATTTTTTTCACAGAAATACAAGTCATTTGTGCAAAATACCCACTTTTCCTGCAAAATAACGACGCTTTGAAGAAATGTCCAGTCGATGAACAACTGGTTCAGGATGGTACATTTGCGCGGCCTTTTGACGACGCTGACAGTCGCGGACGAGTGCTGTTCTTTATCTTGATCCATCTTTTCTGCAGCGGTTCTTTCCGCAGGGTGAAGCTCTTTACAAACATATTGAAAATTATAAGATTAGCAAGAGGCTCGATTTACCTCCTGTTTTGATGAAAAATGGATTTCATGAGACGTACGCAGCATTTGCATAGAAATATTGCTTTTTCTGGCCTGAATCATGCTTTGTGACGAGAGTTCACTCTCATTCTTGGTATGGCATCCCCTGTTATGCTTTGCTTCCGCTGGATGGGTTGTGGCTGTTGGGACGGGGTATGAACAGCGATGTTTCGCTTCAATGATTTCACATAACTTTTTTCAAGAGGTGTTTCATGAGAATTGTGCATGCTCGGTATCTCGTCTTATTCCTGTTCATCCCACTCGTGCTGTTCGGGCAAACGCATTTTCCTCGTCCATCCAGTTCTTTTCAGCCGATGAATATCTATGTGATCAACGCCAAACTGAACAGTGTTGATCTGGTCGCCGGTGATGAGATCGGCGTGTTTGACGGCTCGACGTGCGTCGGCGCCGTGAGGTTGAGCAGAGTCGCGTCCATCTCCACCCCTGCGAGTCTGCTCGCCTACAAGGAAGAGGAGGGGGAATCCGGCTTTCGTGAAGGCAACAAGATGATCTTCAAGGCCTGGGACGCAAGCGCAGCCATCGAATATACGTTCGGTGATGGCGAGATCACCTTTTATGATCCCGAAACAGGCGCCCCCATCGCAGCGAAAAAGTTCGAAGGGCTGGGCACCGCTATGGTCGGACTCAACGGATTTTATGCTGTCGATATGAGTCAGTTGACCATGCAAAAAGTTGGCAATGGATCGACAAATCCGGCAGAGGGGACGCATTCGTACACAACCGGCACAACGGTGACCGTACAGGCGACACCGGCCGCGGGATTCACCTTCAACTATTGGACAGGGCCAGTCAGCGATCCGAATAACGCGACGACTACCGTTTACCTGGATGGCAACAAAACGGTCACCGCCTATTTCAGCTGCATTGAACAGACGCTCACCATCGCTGTCAATCCGACGAACGGCGGCTCGACGACTCCATCGCCCGGCAGCATGACGGTCTGCCAGGGAGAAGAGATTGAACTGGTCGCGAATCCGGCGAGCGGCTACGAATTCACCAGCTGGAGCGGTCCGGTGGTTGATCCCAACGATGCGACGACGTCCGTCATCGTCAACGCGAACACGACAGTGACCGCCAATTTTCAGCCGGTCTCGACGACGAATTTCACCCTCACCATGCAGGTGAACGAAAGCGGCTGGGGCACAACCACGCCGACAACTGGCGCGCATAGCTATGCCGCCAATCAGGTGGTGTCGATTACGGCGAACCCGGCGGCGGGCTATCGCTTCGTCAACTGGAGCGGCGCAGTCGCTGCCCCGACGAGCCAGTCCACAACAGTCACGATGAACAGCGACAAGTCGGTCACTGCCAATTTCGAGCGCATTCAATATACATTGACCATGGAGGTCAATCAAAGCGGCTGGGGCACGACCACTCCGGCTGTCGGAACGCATTCATATAACAGCGGCGACGTCGTCACCATCCTGGCGCAGCCGGCCACCGGCTACCGATTTCTCAACTGGACCGGAAACGTCGCGAATGCTGCAAACGCCGGCACTACGGTCACGATCAGCCAGAATGAGACGGTGCGGGCCAATTTTGAACGCATTCAGTACACGCTGACAATCACGGCCACGACCGGCGGCTCAACCACGCCGGCAGCAGGCTCTTACACGCATTTTTCCGGCGATGTCGTGGCCATCAGCGCCACGGCGCAGTCTGGCTACCATTTTGTCCGCTGGGAGGGAGCGGTGAGCGATCCGTTTGCGGCGTCAACAACGGTGCTGATGGACCAGGCGAAGACAATCTCTGCGACATTTGCGCTGGCGACGACCTTTCCGCTCACCGTCTCGGTCTCGCCGGCTGCCGGCGGCACAACGACTCCTCCGGCCGGCACAAGCAGTCATTCGGCCGGCAGCAGCGTGCAGTTGACAGCCAACCCGGCGAGTGGGTATCATTTTGTCAACTGGACCGGAGACGTGGCCGGCGTACCGAATGTCGCTAGTCCGACGATCACCCTCCTCATGGACCGGGCCAGAAACATCACGGCCAATTTTGCGCTGGATCAACTGCCGCAGCACACACTGACCATGCAGGTCAATCAGACCGGCTGGGGGACCACAGAGCCATCGATCGGCAATCACACCTACACCACCGGGACAACGGTCACGATTCGTGCTCTGCCCAGCGAAGGCTTTCGTTTCGTACAATGGCAAGGCGCGGTCGCGAATCCAGCTGCGCAGCAGACCACGGTGTACATGGACGGTGATAAAACGGCGACCGCTGTCTTTGAGTCCGTTCCCCAGTACACGTTGAACCTGCAGATCAGCCCATCGCATGGCGGCTCCGCCAACCTCGCAACGGGCAATCATGATTATTATGAGAACACCGTGGTGACGCTCATGGCCTATCCGAATACAGGATTCCGCTTCCTGCACTGGCTGGGCGATGTCGCCAATACGACCAATCCCACAACCACCATCACCATGAGCTCGAACAAATCGGTAACCCTCTATTTCGAGGCCATCCCGCAATACACGATCACCGTCAATCCGCCGGCCGATCCCAGCACGGGGACCACAGATCCGCCCGCCGGCGTTTATCCGCTCTATGAAAATCAAACCATGACGCTCCGGGCAATACCGGCGCCAGGATATGAGTTTGTCAACTGGAATAATGATCCGGCATTGTCGACGCCGACCATCACGGTGTCGGCGACGCAGAACAAGTCCTATACGCCGGTTTTCAAAAAGAAAGATGATGTCATTCTGACGGTCCAGATCAATGATGAGAATATGGGCGATGTCACCCCATCTGTCGGCAAGCACACCTATAACAAGGGCGATGTCATCGATCTGCACGCGACGCCCGAATACGGCTATCGTTTTTCGCACTGGGACGGCGATGTCGCAGGAGAGTTCGCGCCATCGACGACCATCGCGATGAGCGATCACGAGACGGTGAAGGCCAATTTCGCTCATATCGACTATCGACTGTTCATGTCCATGTCTCCTGAAAACGGCGGCACAGTGACGCCGCCCGTCGGCACGCACGTCTATCGCTCCTGGAAGATCGTCTCCCTGTCAGCCGAGCCTGCACCGGGATACAAATTCACCGGCTGGAGCGGCGATGTGGCAGACCGTCTCGATCCAACGACAACGATAGAGATCAGCGGCGATAAACAAGTGGTGGCCAATTTTGCGCCGACCGGTCAATATACATTAACGATGAATGTGTCACCGAGCGGCACCGGCAGCACGTCACCGTCAGAGGGAACGCACGTCTATAATCTAAATCAGGTGGTCAACATCACGGCGATGCCCATCTCCGGATACGTCTTCAGAGAGTGGTTGGGTGGAGTGAGTGACCCGACCAATCCGCAGACATCTGTCACCATTAATGCGGATAAAAATATCACCGCTGTCTTTGAACGGGAAGTGCCGGATTACTATCAACTGACATTGAAGGTGTCGCCGACGAACACGGGAACCACTCTGCCGGCGATCGGAACGCACGATTATGCGCCGGATTCCGTCGTCACCATCACCGCGACGCCAAAGACGGGCTATCATTTTGTTTCATGGAGCGGTGATGTGAGCGATCCTGCCAGTCTGACGACCACTGTCACCATGAACAGCAGCAAGACGGTCACTGCCAATTTTGAGGCCGGGACAAACGAGCACAAGTTCACCATCGATGTTTATCCCGCTTATGCCGGAACGACGGTCCCGGCAGTCGGTTCTTACTATCATCCCCAGGGTACTGTCATTACAATCTCCGCATCGCCGAATGCCGGCTACGAGTTTGACTATTGGACCGGCGATGTGGCTGAACCTTATCAACAGACGACGAGCGTGACCATTGATACGGACAAGGGCGTCATTGCCATTTTCAAACAAACGACAAAATATACCCTGACAATGGCCAAGAGTCCTGCTGCCGGCGGCACCGTGGTTCCGGGCGTCGGCGACCATCAGTATGACGCGGGCGCAGTCGTCACGATTCAGGCGTCTGCGGCGCCGGGCTATGATTTCGTTCGCTGGGAAGGAGAGGTGGCTGATCCCAACAGCATGACGACGACAGTGACCATGAATGCGAGCAAGACGGTCACGGCGATTTTTGCCCAATCCTCGCAGCAGGTGATTCTGACCATGCAAGTGGATCCGGGCGCCGGCGGCACAACCGGTCCCGCGCCAGGCACACATATATTCAATTTATATCAGACTGTCACGATCATTGCGGTGGCCAATCCGGGCTATCGGTTTTCGCACTGGAGCGGCAGTGTGGCGGATCCGTACGCGGCTTACACCAGCGTGACAATGGACCAGAATAAAACCGTCACCGCTCATTTCATCCTGGGCGAGCAGGAGCAGGTCGTGCTGACCATGTCATCCAATCCCGCTGCGGGCGGGACGACGACACCCGACGCCGGCGTGCATCAGTTCGACATCAACTCGTGGGTGAACCTGACGGCGACGCCTGCTGCCGAATATCATTTTGCCGGCTGGACCGGAGATGTGGAAGATCCGATGAGCGTCACGACGAGAATCTATATGAGCGGCGACAGATCTGTCATTGCCAATTTCGTTCGCGACGGTGATGATAATGTGATCATCAGCTTTAACATCAGTCCGGTTGAAACCGGAACCACTGCGCCTGCGCCGGGAATTCATATCTACTCCAGAGGACAGGTGATATCGATCTCTGCGATCCCCTTCGACGGATACTATTTTACCGGCTGGTACGGCGACGTGGTGAATCCGAATGTGAGCACAACCTCTGTGGTGGCCGATACCAATAAGGAAGTGACCGCCATGTTCAAAAAGGGCGCGTCGCCTCGTCATGACCTCACTCTGCTTGTCAGCCCGCAAAATGCCGGCGTCACCGCACCGGAAGAGGGCACCCATACGTATGACGAAAACGAGATCGTCAATATCACCACACTTCCTTCGCCTGGCTATGTATTTACAAAGTGGACCGGCAATGTCGCGGATCCGACCAGTCAAACAACCACCATTCAAATGACAGGACCGCAAATCGTCATTGCCAATTTTGACAGCGTGGCGGCCAATCAATTTACGCTGACCATCGGCGTTGATCCCGGCAACGGCGGTGTGACCATACCGAGCGTCGGCAGCCATGCCTATGCGGCCGGCGAGGTTGTGAATGTCATCGCCATCCCGTCGACCGGCTATCGGTTCCTCCGCTGGATAGGCGATGTGGCAGATCCAAATGGCGCAAACACATCCGTCCAAATAACGGCAGACAAACTGATCACGGCGCAATTCGTGCCGGACAAGTACACGGTCACCATGAACGTCTCACCGCAGGGCGCCGGAGCAACAATTCCATCCGCAGGTGACACGCTCGTCAATGCCGGAGACGTCCTCACGATACGCGCTCTGCCGCTGGGCGAACATCAGTTTGCCCACTGGAGCGGCGATGTGAGCGGCACGAACAGCAGCATGTCCATCATTATACAAAAGAATATGGTCATAACCGCAAATTTTGCCGCGCTGGATGAGATGATCACCCAACCCAAAATAATGGCGACCACAAATGCATTTCGCAAGGAAAGCGTTGATGTGTTTGTCCGCAACGCCCGCAGCAATCTGGGTCATAACCTGGAGTATCAGTTTGACTGGGGTGACGGTCAGATGTCCGATTGGGTGGATCTGAGATCACAAAACCGCCAGAACATCACCGTCATCACCACACCTGTTGGCGGCAGTGGATTGCCGAGCAGCGGTCAATTGATCGATTTCAATACCGGCGATGCCACATCGCTCTCCCTGACTGTCCGGGGTGGCAGCTATCGCGGCGCGGTCGATGCCTGGAGCGGCGAAGAGCCATATGAGGGCACCGACGCATCGGATATTTTCTCCCACATCGTCAGTTGCCGCGGCGCCATCAGCTATGTCAACACGCCAACCGATGTCCTGATGCTTGATTTCACCGGCCTGGATCCATTGAAAAAGTACACGATCGCATTTTATGGCAACAGAAATCGACACAGCTGGTCGCAGGCATCCCTGGTGACATTGCGCAGCGCTGATGCTTTCGAAAACGCGAGTTCGCTGGGCAAAGATGAGATGGGCAATCCGATTTCCGCCGG
>RQOI01000015.1 GCA_003854995.1 Candidatus Zhuqueibacterota bacterium | reverse complement strand
TTTATTTCTCACTCATACCGCAAACACTCGACAATATTCGATCGCATCGCCCTTATGGCCGGCAAAAGACCGGCAAAAAACCCGGCTGCCACCATGAAAAAGACGGTGATGAAAGAGACCATCAGCGAGTTCCGCGGTGCGAACAACATCGTCAATTGGGTGTTTTGCGCTCGCAACATCTCGACCAGGAGGCTCAATCCGCTATTGAGCCCCCAGCCGATGAGAAAACCAATGATGCCGCCAATAAATGTCACCACCAGCGCTTCGATGAGAAATTGGCGAAAGATATGTTTTCTGAGCGCACCAACCGCCCGCCGAATGCCGATCTCGCGCAGTCGCTGCGTGACGATGAAAAACATAATGTTCATCACGCCCACCGCGCCGATCAGCAGGGTGATGACACCGACGCCGCCCAAGAAAATCTGCAAGCCAAGAACGATGGGCCCGAGGAATTGCATGCCCTCCAATTCGCTGTTCATCCAGGTGGCATCGCGATCATCCGGCTCAAATCCGTGCAGAATGCCAAGCCGCTGGCGGATCTCCCGCTCGGTCTGCTTGTAATGCATTTTATCCACCGGCGAGACTAGCAGGCGAGAGAGATATTTGTCGCCGCTAAAATCCATAAGCGCGGTTGTCAGCGGAATAAAGACCTTTTCGTCGTCAACCGAATCATAGATGGATAGCTGCATCCCCTTCGGCGTCGCCACGCCGATGACAATGTATCGGATGCCGTTTATTTTGACGGCTTTGTCCAGCGCTTCGGCATTTCTACTGCCGAACAAGCGCTCCTTGATGGTGGCGCCCAAGAAACAGACGCGCCGTTTGTCCCGCATATCGGCGTCATTGATAAATCGTCCCTCGGCGATGTGGTAGCTGCGCATCGTCAAGGTGCCGGGCGCTGCGCCCAGCGTGTGCACCGCTCGACTCTCTGAGCCGTATTTGAATACCGGCCGCTCGCAATTGAACTCGGGCAGCACCTCATCCACTTCATTCGCATAGGCCGTCAACGCTTCAATATCTTTTTCGGTAAATCGCACCTGATTGCCCGTTCGTAAGGAGCCAAATTTGCTTTTGATGCGACCGGGATTGACGACGATCATCTTGTCGCCCAGCTTGCCGGATTCGCGCTCAAAAAAAGCCCGAAAGCCGGTGCCGAAGCCAATCAGGATGATGATGGCCGCGATTCCCCAAAAGATACCAAAGATGGTCAAAAACGTGCGCGACTTGCTCGAACGTATTTCGATGATCGCCTGCCCGATGAGCTCGCCTGTGATCGTTTTGGACACCCACAAAGGTTCAATGGCCCTGCCTTTGGAACTCGATTCACCACGTTCAAATCGCAACGCCTCGACCGGCTGCAGATTGGCGGCGTTTTTGGCCGGAATATAGCCGGAGATGACGCCGGTGAGCACCATCACAAGGACGATAATCAAGGACAGTTCGACCGAGTTCTGCGGCAATGGAATATGCTCGGGAAGCGGCAAAAGATGAATGCCGCCGAGCAGCGCCGATCCAAGAACGAAACCGGCGCACCCTCCCAGCAAAGTGATCATAAGACTCTCGGTCAGGAATTGCAGACGAATCTCTCTCTTGCGGGCGCCGACGGCCTTGCGGATGCCGATCTCATTGGTTCGCTCCTGCACGGACAGGAACATGATGTTCATCACCCCGATGCCGCCGATGAAGAGCGTGACGATGCCGATGAGTCCCAGCAAGATATTGAGGCCAACGGTGAGGACATTCAACATCTTTTCAAAAAAAGCAAACTCGAGCAAAAAAATAGCCTCTTCATCCTTGGGGTCGTAATGATAGCGATCGGCCATCAGTTTGCGGATTTCGGCTGTAGCGACGCTGGAGCTCTTCCCTTCTTTTGCCTTGACGAAAACCAGATCAATATGACGGCCATCGCCCCACAGCTGTTGCGCCGTTGTCAGCGGCACGAGAACCTGATCGTCATGGCGTGAGTTGATTTGTGCGGTTTGTAGTTTTTTCTCAACCGCCACGCCAATAACTTGAAAAGTGACGCCGTTTATCCGAATGCTCTCCCCGACAGCAGTCGAATCGATGCCAAAGAGGTGCTCTTTGACATTGTTGCCGATGAACGCGAAACGCCGTCTGTTTTTGACATCATCCTCGGTGATAAAGCGACCCTGGGAGACAAACCAGTTATTCAATCGTTTCGCCTGCGGCAGCACACCGCGCAAATTATAGCTGCGCGATTCGTTGCCGAATTTGACCTGAAACCAGCGCCCGATTTGCGGATTGATATCGCCGACCGACGGACAGAGCTGCTGAATGGCCTCGATATCATCCATTTCGGGATTGATCGGTCGTCCCGCTTTATAGCCGCCGACACCCGTGGAGGTGTGACCGCCGGCGAAAAAGATCAGATCTTGACCGATTTTGCCCATGCCCTCCCGCATCATATCGCGAAAACCGAATCCCCAGCCCAGCAGGATCATGATCGCCATGATACCCCAGATGATGCCGAACAGCGTCAATGTGCTGCGGAGTTTGTTGGCTCTGAGATCAGCAGCCGCTTGTCGAGTGATTTCTGATAAGAGCATGGCTGTTTTTTATTTCAGAATATCGTGTTCCTTTTATTTGTTGCGGCCGAAGGCCGCACCAAGTCGTCTCACGCTTGACGTTTCACGTTTCACTGCTTTCACTGCGGCAGAATCACCACATCACCTTCATTCAATCCGGACATCACTTGCGTGTGAATGCCATCCGAAATGCCTTTATCAATATCCACACGCCGGAATCCTGCCTCGACTGAATCATCTTTGATATGAACGTATGTTTTATCATCTTCGTAGCGAAGCGCACCTTCCGGGGCCACAAGCACATCGGTACGCTCCTCCAGGACTATTTCAGCATCGGCGGACATGCCGACGCGCAATTTATTTTCCGGATCGCGGATGGTCGCGCGAATTTCAAAATTGATGATATCTTGCTCTTCGCGTCCCATGGGGCTGATGCGAGTCAGCTCGGCTGCAAACTTGTCATCCGGATAGGATTCCACATAAACGCGCGTCGTCAGACCAAGATGCACCTTGCCGATGTCCGCCTCATCGACATTGCCGAGAAAGTGTTTCTCGGAGACGTCGGCCAGCGTCAAGATCACGGTGCCGCCGAATGCGGAGGACATGGGGATGACGGCGCTGCCCTTGTCCGTGTCGCGCGACAGGACGATGCCGTCGATCGGCGCGATGATGGTCATGCTGGCGAGCGCTTCATGCGTCTCCTTT
>RQOI01000204.1 GCA_003854995.1 Candidatus Zhuqueibacterota bacterium | reverse complement strand
ATAGTAGTGATGGGCGGTTTTTTCTAGATTAGCTAAATTGATAAAAGGAGCATTGTGATGAGCCCCTTATTAGAAAGAATTTCAGTGAATCCAAAAGTGTGCTTTGGGAAGCCATGCATCAAGGGAACGAGAATTTGGGTCTCTCTTCTCCTTGATTTCTTAGCAAGCGGCCATTCGATTGAAGAGATTTTACATGAATACTCATCGCTCCAGCGCGAGGATATATTAGCGGCGATCGCTTATGGCGCAGAAATGTCTCGGCAACGCTTTGTGGATATTCACATGGATGCCGCATGAAATTCAAACTCGATGAAAATTTTGGGCGCCGCACGATTTCTCTATTTAAACAAAGCGGACATGACGTTCATACTGTCTATGATGAAAATCAAAGTGGCAGCGATGATCTGGCAATATTCGAACGGTGCGTCGCAGAAAATCGCTGCCTGGTCACTCTTGATCTTGATTTCGCCGATATTCTACAATTTCCTCCCTCTCAATCACGCGGTATCATTGTTGTCAGGCTTCCTCTCAATCCTTCATTAACCGTGCTTGAGAGCTTGGTCCGACGAGCGCTGGATTATCTCGAAAAGAATCCGATTGAAAATAATTTGTGGATTGTTGAACCAGGCCGTATTCGAATTCATCAAAAATCTGACGAGAGCTGACGTTGTCTTTTTCATGATAGCTTGATCGAAAGGCATTTGCCGGCTAAGGAGAAATATGTACCCCATCCGCGTCTCCACAAAGGCCATCATTTATCGAGGTGAGGCTGTTCTCTGCTCGCATTATCGAGCGGACGAGATGGACTATTACATCCTCCCTGGCGGCGGTGTGAACGGCGAAGAGATGGCCGCTGAAGCTATCGTCCGCGAAGTGCTGGAAGAGACGGGCTATGCCATTGAGGTGGACGAGCTGGCTTTTGTGCGGGAATTCATCCCCGCGCGCCTCGGCAGCCATCGCTTTCGCGAGAAATTCCATCAGTTGGAACTGTTCTTCATCTGCTCGCTCGTCGAGCAGGAGCCGCAAGAGCCGACCGAACATGATGTGAATCAGGTGGGGTGCGATTGGGTGTCGCTGACACATCTGGCTGACTATAAATTCTACCCGACGACCATGATAGAGAGCATTCGCAGACGTGATTTCTCCAGACGCTATGTGGGAAATGCGCGCTGAGCCACTTGGGTGAGCGTGACGCACGTGCGGATCGTGCGCGCGGCACGCTCACCCGTCAACCTGTCACGATTCGCTTCTGCCGCTCTTTGCGCAGCGGATCCTTTTCGACAAAAATCTTTTCCCCGCTGAACGGATCGGTCTCCGTGTGGTACATCACACTCGCCCAGGTGCCGGGCGTCGGGGTGAAAATCTGCACCTGTTCAGGTCTGATTTTCAGCTCGCGACTGACGTGCTGTTTGAGTCGCACCATATCGCGCGCCGTGCAACCCGGGTGGGCGGCGATGAGGTAGTAGGTGAGAAACTGCTTCTTGCCCGCCCTTTTTGATTTCAGGTCAAAGCGCTTTTTGAATTCGAGCAGTGACCGGATGCCCGGCTTGCCCATCAGTTTCAAGACATGCTCCTCGCTGTGCTCGGGCGCGACTTTGAGCTGACCGGAGACATGATAGACCAGCTCCTGCAGGTAGGCATCGCCGTATTTTTCATCCATCAGTATGAGATCGTAGCGCACGCCGGATGAGACGAACACTTTTTTCACGCCGTCCAGTTTGCGCAGTTGCGTCAGCAGATCGATCTGCTGACTGTGATCAGGATTGAGAATGCGGCAGGAATGGAATGCCAGGCAGCGCTTGTCGGTGCAGGCGCCTTTCGCGGCCTTGCGCGCGCAGTCAAAGCCGTACATGTTGGCCGTCGGGCCGCCGACATCGCTGATGATGCCCTTGAAGGCCGGGTGTCTGGTCATTCGTCGGGCTTCAGCGATGATCGACTCTGCGCTGCGCGACTGGATGGTCCGCCCCTGATGGGCGGTGATGGCGCAAAAGTTACAGTCGCCATAACAGCCGCGATGTGTGGTGATGGAAAACCGGATCGTATCGAGCGCGCGTATGGCTCCCTGCCGGGCGTAATGCGGATGCGCTTCGAGTTCGTATTCCAGACTGTACAGGTCATCCATCTCTGCGGTGCTCAAATAGGGAGCAGGGGGATTCTGGACGAGCCAACGATCGCCGTGCTTCTGACAGAGACCGCGCGCTGTCAGCGGATCGTTGTTCTCATGAAAGAGACGATAGCTGGCGATGAACGCCTTTTTGTCCGTTGCCACGCGGTCATAGTCCGGCAGTTCGATAGAGTCCGACACCGGCTCTTTGGTGATGCGGCAGGTGCCGCGAATATCCTCACGGGCGCTCCCATCCCTGAGGCGGCGCGCCACTTCCAGAATGGCCTTCTCTCCCATGCCGTAGACGAGCAGATCCGCCTTGGCATCGAACAGGATGGATCGCCGGACCCTGTCGGACCAGAAATCATAGTGGGCGATCCGACGCAGGCTGGCCTCGATGCCGCCGAGGACAATGGGAACTGTGTTCCTGAAAGCGCGTCGGATGAGATTGGCATAGATGATGACAGCTCGATCGGGTCGACGATCATTTTTCGCGCCAGGCGTATAGTCGTCGATGCGACGTCGCTTTTTGAGCGCCGTATAGTTTGCCACCATGGAATCGACGCTGCCACCGGTGACGCCCCAGAACAGCGCCGGCTCGCCGAGCCGGGCGATATCCGCATCGCTATGAACATCCGGCTGCGCGATGATGCCGACGTGGAATCCGTGCCGCTGCAGCCACTTGCCGATGACCGCTGCACCGATGGTGGGACTATCGATATAGCTGTCACCCGTGACGATGATGACATCGCACTGCTCCCAGCCGAGTTGGCGCATATCGTTTTCAGTTGTGGGCAGGAACATTTTTTAAGGGACACCTGTTTTCTGCAAATGAAACAACGGCAGCAAGAAGATAGATAAAATATTTCCCCCGATCCACTATATAATTTTTTGTGCCTCTTGGTTTTTCGTGACGTGGCATTGATCTTTATCCGCCGCGCTGTATCTTTTATTGGGATTTACCGCCGCTTTATCTTATATTCAGCCGTCTGTTTCACAGCTCACCGGATAAATTTTCGAGGAGTCGCATCATGAACTGGAAAACCATTCCGATCTTTTTAGCGTTTTTGTGCATGGGATTTGCGGATGCTGTCGGGCCCTTTGTCGGTCTCGCCAAAGAATCCTTCAACCTCTCCAATGCGATGGCGCAGATGCTGCCGTTCATGGGATTCATCATGTTCGGCCTTCTCTCCATTCCCGCCGGCATTTTACAGGACAAAGTGGGCAAGAAGAAAATTCTCATCCTCGGCCTGTTCGTCGCGTTGCTGGGCCTGATTTTCCCGACGTTTTTCGGCATGAATTCTTACCCGGTCTTTTTGTCCACCGTCATGTTCATCGGCGCCGGCGCGTCGATCCTGCAGGTGGCCGGCAATCCCATCATGCGCGATGTCTCGGTCGAGGGAAAATACTCCCGCAACCTCTCCATCGCCCAATTCGTCAAAGCGATCGGCTCGCTCTCCGGTCCGGCGATCCCGGCCGCCGCAGCCTATATCTGGAAGGGCGACTGGCGCATCGTCTTTCCGATTTACGCCGCATCGCTGCTGTTGACGCTGCTGACCGTAGCGTTTCTCAAGGTGAAGGAAGAAGAGAGCACCTCGCAGGCCGCGACCTTTGCCAGCTGCTTCTCCCTGCTGAAAAACAGGTTCGTCTTGATGATGGTGTTCGGCATCTTTGTCTACGTCGGCGCCGAAGTGTGCATGAGTTCGCAAATACCGCTCTATTTGAAGGAAAAGTTTGGCATTGATATCCAGACCATGGGCATGCTGGGCACCGGTCTCTTTTTCATCGCATTGACGATTGGCCGCTTTCTCGGCGGCGTCATTCTCAACTGGATGGCGCCGAAGAAATTTTTCATCCTCACCTGCGTCGTCTCCATCATTGGCATTGCGCTGCTGTTTTTTAGCCTGGAGACGCTGGCCATTCCGGCTGTGCTTTTGACCGGCTTTGGCTTTGCCAATATTTTCCCGCTCGTCTTCTCCATCACGGTTGATTCCATGCCGACGCGCTCCAATGAGCTGTCCGGTTTGATGGTGACGGCCATCTGCGGCGGCGCGCTCGTGCCGCTGCTCATGGGCGTTGTCACCGACTTGACGACAAGCCTGTTCGGATTTCTCGTACCCATGGCGGCCATCCTGTATATCAGCTGGACGGCCCTGATCGTTCGGCAAAAGTAGGAGAAGATGCCATGGCTTATCAAGACGATGACAGAATTGTTCTGACGCTGGATGCGGGCGGGACGAACTTTGTCTTTTCCGCTATCAAGGGTCATGCTGTGGTCACGGGACCCGTCCGGCTGCCTTCGAACGCGGATCATCTGCAAAGATGCCTGGATACCATTGTGGGTGGTTTCTCCCGGCTCTTGGAAAAGACGTCATATGCGCCGGTGGCCATCAGTTTCGCCTTTCCCGGTCCGGCTGACTATCCGAACGGCATCATCGGCGATCTCGCCAATCTGCCGTCTTTTCGCGGCGGCATTGCGCTGGGTCCCATGCTGGAGCAACAATTCAATCTTCCCGTGTACATCAACAATGATGGCGATCTGTTCGCCTACGGAGAAGCCATTGCCGGATTTCTGCCCTGGGTGAACGAGGAGCTCGAAAAAGCGGGCAGCCCCAAGCGTTACAAGAATTTATTGGGATTGACTTTTGGCACCGGGTTTGGCGCCGGCATTGTCAGCGATGGTGAGTTGTTTCTCGGCGACAATTCAGCGGCCGCCGAGATCTGGTCCATGCGCAGTAAACTCGCGCCGGAATCGTTCGTCGAGGAGGGTGTCAGCATCCGCGGCGTGCAAAAAGCCTATGCCGCGAGGACCGCAGCCCGATGGGATGAGCTGACGCCCAAAGAGATCTTTGATATTGCCGCAGGAGAGCGTCCCGGCGATGCAGCGGCTGCGAAGGCGGCGTTCGCGGAATTTGGCGAAATCGCCGGCGATGCCATCGCCAATGCGTCCATTTTGATTGACGGCTTGGTGGTGATCGGCGGCGGCTTGGCCGGCGCATCCGACTATTTTCTCACCGCGCTGGTGAACGAGATGAATGCGCCGCTGAACACGTACGACGGCGCCGCGGTCAAGCGCATGGAATCGAGAGCCTACAATCTGAAAGATGCCGCCGAACGGTCGGCGTTTCTGAAAGGTGACGCGACCATGGTCGCCATTCCCGGCTCTGATCAAACGGTGCCGTATGATCCATTGAAGCGCATCGGCGTCGGCATATCCAGGCTCGGCACGAGCGAAGCCATTTCGATCGGCGCGTACGCGTTCGCGCTGCATGCATTGGATAAAAAGCTCTAAATGAGCTCAGTCACTCCCGGCATCGCCACCGAAGTGTCCGGCGCCGGACCGGCAGGCGTGTCCTGCGGCGTCAGATCCAGCGTGGACGCCTGCATGGCCCATTCCCATTTCAGCTCGCGGCCCGTATAGGCGCTCATGCGACCTAAAATGGCGGTCATGGTGCTCTCCGCTACCTGTTGCGCTTCGTTGATGGCTGCGCCCTGGCGTATGCTCTCGATCATATCAGCGTATTCTTGCACCGCTGGACTCGGATGTGCCCCGTCATATTCCCAGCTGTTTGCGCCGATAATTTTTGTGTTGCCAAAGTCAAGATAAGCAGAGCCCTGCGTGCCCTGCACGCGCTGGTCATTACGATAGGTGAACTTTTCAATTTGCGCGCCCATATATTGAATGCGCACATTGTTCGGGTAGACGTATTCGGCGGAGAAATGATCGTAAATATTGCCGAACTCTGGCTCCACTCGTACCTGCCGGCCTCCCATGGCCATGCAGGAGATGGGATGGGCGCCCAGGACCCAGTTCATGATGTCGAGGTTGTGGACGTGCATCTCGACGATAAAGTCACCCGACAGCCACGTCCAGAACAACCACCGTCTGATCGCATAGTCGAGCTCTGACCATTCAGCGCGTCTATACTTTTCTTCTTCGCGCCAATCGCGCATGGCGCCGCCGGTTCTGACGACCTGGCCGCCGGTCACCTCGCCGAGTGCCCCGTCATGAATTCGCCGAATGGCTTGCCGCATGGGCTCGAATCGCCGCATTTGCGTGCCGGCGACGATGGTCAGGCCTTTTTGCTTGGCCAGCTCGCCGGTCTCCAGCACCGAGCGAACCCCGACCGGATCGACGGCGATCGGCTTTTCGATGAATACATGCACCCCGGCTGCCACCGCCGCCTTGAGATAGAGCGGTCGAAAGTTGGGTGGCGTGGTCAAAATGACCATATCGACGCCGCTGTCGATCACCTTTTTATAGTTGTCCGGGCCGGCGAACATTTTGTCCGGCGTCACTTTGTAGATGTCTTTGACGGGCAAGCCTCTCTCTTCAAGATTGCTTTTAATGGCTGCCGGGGCGGCATCGAGATGGTCCTGAAAGAGATCACCCATGGCGACCAGCTCTATGCCGCGGGATGATTGCGCGCAATCGATGATGCCGGCGCCAGTGCCGCGGCCGCCACAGCCG
This sequence comes from Candidatus Zhuqueibacterota bacterium, assembly GCA_003854995.1. Classification (GTDB taxonomy): domain Bacteria; phylum Zhuqueibacterota; class Zhuqueibacteria; order Residuimicrobiales; family Krinioviventaceae; genus Kriniovivens. The sequence continues at coordinate 129 of RQOI01000204.1, read as the reverse complement.
ATGAGGCCGACGCGGATGACATCCGAGCCCGCTGCGTAAAGACCACCCGATCGCGCGACCAGCGCTGCTGCCGCCGCGGTTGACGCTTTGACGAAATCGCGCCGGGAGATTTTTCGCGAATCTGTTTTT